>JBFJMD010000126.1:0-6769 GCA_041634115.1 Thermoanaerobaculia bacterium
CCGTGAGCAGCGCCGCGGTCACCAGCACGCCGCCGACCGCGAGCGCCACCGGCAGGCTGGCGACGTCGCCGAGGGTCACGAGCGTCGCCGGGTGATCGACCACGATCCCCGCGTTGACGAAGCCGATGATCGCCAGGAAAAGCCCGATGCCGCTCATCGTGGCGATCTTGATCGAGTCGGGAATCGCCCGCAGCAGCGCCGCCCGCGCCCCGGTCGCGGCGAGCGCCAGGAAGATCGCGCCTTCGATGAAGACCGCGGCGAGCGCCACCGGCCACGGCACGCCGAGGCCTCCGACCACCCCGAAGGTGAAGTAGGCGTTGAGCCCCATGCCCGGCGCCAGGGCGAAGGGGTAGTTGGCCCAGAGGCCCATGATCAGCGTCGCCGTGGCGGCGGCGACCGCGGTGGCGACGGCGACGTCCGCCGCCGGCAGGCCGGCCTGCGAGAGGATCTGCGGATTGACGAACAGGATGTAGGACATGGTGAGAAAGGTCACCAGTCCGGCGCGCAGCTCGGTGGCGAGAGTCGAGCCCTGCTCGCGGACGCCGAAGTAGCTCTCGATGGCTCGCAGCGGTGCCACGGGTGCCAGGATACTCATTTCGACCGGAATCAGTATCCCGGCGCCGCGACTTCTTGACATGCGCCGCCGCCTGTAGTCCGATGGTCGGCGATGGCGTGGATCGAAACCGTCGGGCCGGAGAGGGCCACCGGCCTGTTGCGCAAGCTCTACGACGCAGCGGTCAAGCGAGCCGGCAAGGTCTACAACATCGTGCGCGTGCAGAGCCCGAGGCCGCGGGTGCTGCGCAGCTCGATCCAGCTCTACCTCGAGGTCATGCACTCGAGGGAGAGCGGCCTGTCGCGGGCCCAGCGCGAGATGATCGCGACGGCGGTCTCGCAGCTCAACGACTGCCACTACTGAGTCGACGCGCACGGGGAGGACCTCCGGGCCGAGGTCCAGGATCTCGAGGGCGGCGACGAGCTGGTGCGGGCGATCCAGACCGACTACCGGACGGCGGACCTCTCGCCGCCGGATCGGGCGATGCTCGACTTCGTCGCCAAGCTGACGCGCTCGCCGAGCGAGGTCGAGCGCGCCGATCTCGACGGCCTCAGAGGCCACGGCTTCGACGACGCGGCGATCCACGACGTCGTCCAGGTCGCCTCCCTCTTCGCCTACTACAACCGCCTGGCGGACGGTCTGGGGGTCGACCTCGAGCCGGGCGCTCCGCCCGCGGCGAAGGGCCGGCCGGCGGCGGGCCGGAGCCGCTAGCGCGGCCCGGGGCGACAGGCGCGAGAGAGGCGGTATCATAGGGGCGTGCTCAAGCTCCGGTTCGAGAGTTTCCGCGCATTCATCGAGGAGTACTCTTCGAGGATCTCCGAGGAGGGGATGTTCCTCGCCACGGATGCCGTGCAGGAGGTCGGCACCTCGGTCGAGTTCGAGATCAGCCTGAGCGACGACTTCCGGCTGCTGCACGGGGTGGGCGAGGTGGTCTGGAAGGTGAGTCCCAAGGCGGGATCGAAGCACCCCGCTGGGATGGCCGTCCGCTTCAAGGACACGGACGAGCCCAGCCGGCGGCTCATCGCCCGCCTCGTGGACAATCACCGCAAGGCGGGCGGCAGCCCCTTCGTGCTCGGCGAGACGCCGATCGAGGCCTTTCAGGGCGAGGGGGCCGAGGCGTCGCCGGGGGCCCCGACCGCCCCCATCGCGGAGACCCCCACCGAGGCGGCGGACCTGCCGGCGCTCAAGCCGTTGGAAGAGCTGGAGACGATGGAGCTCGACCTCGGCCAGCCCGAGACCGCCGCGGCCCTCTCCCGCGCCTTCGAGGCGCCGCCGGACGCTCCGGCGCCGCCCCCGGCCGCGAAGCCGCTGCCCCCGGACTTCGCCGAGGAGGTCGAGCCGGGGCCGCCGCCTCCGGGCCCGGACGCCGGCGCGCCGCCGGGCTGGCCTGGCGAGACGGCGGAGCCGGGCGAGCCCGATGACCTGCTCTCGGTGCCCGAGATTCCGGCCGTCGGGGAGGCGCCGCCGGCCCCCGAAGAGCCCGCCGGCCTACCCTGGGCGACGGCGGCGGAGCCGGCCGGCCCCGAGCCGGCGGCTCCCGAGCCGGCGGCCGACGCCGAGTCGAAGCCGCCCGAGCCGACGATCGATTCCCTCCGTCCGCCCGGCCTCGACGAGGCCCGCGAGGCGGCGCCCTACGAAGAGTATTCGTCGGTGCGGCTCGCCGGCGCGGCGAGCGCCCGGGCGCGTCCCGCCTGGATCCGGGTGGCGCTCATCGTCGCCGCCGTCGCGGTCGCGGCCTTTGCCGGGGCCTACTTCTTCGCCGACGACCTGAAGACGGCGCTCGGCTGGGGGGTGGAATCCGAGGTCGCGGCGGGGCCCGGCGCCGAGCCGCCGGAGTCGACGCGTCCGCGGGCCGAGCCGGAGCCCGCGGAGCCCGAATCGCCCTCGACGGAAGGGGCGGCGCCCGCGGCCGGGACCGGACCGGAGGGCGCGCCGGCTTCGAGCGGCGCCGCCGCCGAGCCCGGCGTTCCGCCGGCGGCGGGGCCGGCCCCCCCGTCCCCGCCCGCGCAGGCTCCCGCTCCGGCCCCGACGCCGTCGCTCCCCGCCGACGCGGCGCTCGCCCCGCTCACCGGCGTCGATCGCATCACCTGGGAGACCCCGCCGGGCGAGACGGTCGTGATCCTCTGGGCCGACGCCCCGATCCGGCCCGGCGACTACGAGCTGCTGCGGGTCGAGAGCCCCCCGCCGCGCGAGGTGATCAAGGTGTTCGGCGTGAGCCGGCGCTTCGCGGGCGGCGAGATCGCGCTCGGCACGCCCGAGGTGCTTCGCCTGCGGACCGGACTCCACGACCGGCCGGGCGGCCAGGACCTCCACATCGTCGCGGACCTGGCCGGCAGCGAGGTGGCGATCGCCTCGGCGGAGACCGCCGGCAACCGCCTGCTCATCCGCTTCACCCGGAAGTAGCGTCCCCGGCCGGGGGCGCTTCGATTCGGGGGCGCGACGGCTCGAGACGGCCGGCGTGGGTCCGGGCGCTATCCCGGGTGGGGGCGTACGACCGCCTTGAGGACCCGCCGCTCGATCATCCCTCGCAGCGCCTCCTCGGCCTCTTCCAGCGGGCGCTCCTCGGTGAGCAGCACGCCGGCGTCGATCGCCCCCGCGGCGAGCCGCCGGATCGCCGCCGCGACCGTCGCCGGGCGGTGGTGATAGGCGCCGAAGAGGGCCAGCTCGCTGTAGTGGACGAGGTGGGTGTCGAGCGCCAGCGTCGTCCCCGGGGCGCAGCCGCCGAAGAGGCTCACCCGGCCCCCCGGGCGCACGCAGCCGACCGCCCGTTCCCAGCCCTCGACGCTGCCCGTCGCGTCGATCGCGAGGTCGAAGCCGAGCGGATCGGAGGCGGCGGCTCGCAGGTCCTCCGCCGCCGGCTCCGAGCGGGAGACCTCGAGCGCCGCCGCGGCGCCCAGCGCGGCGCCCGCGGCCCGTCGCGCGGCGTGGGGATCGGCGAGGGCCACGCGATGGCCGAGGCCCGCGAGCGCCGCCACGAAGAGCAGGCCGATCGGGCCGCCGCCGAGGACCAGCGCGTCGAGGGCGGCGCCCCGCGGAGGGCCTTCCTCGGCGGCCAGCCCGAGGACCTCGAGGCCGTGGAGGACGCAGGCGAGGGGCTCGGCCAGGGCCGCGACCTCGGAGGCGAGGCCGTCGGGAATCGCGTGCACGCTGCGCTCGACGAAGCGGGGCGGCACGAGGAGATACTCGGAGAAGGCGCCGTTGAGATAGACCAGGTCCGGGCACAGGTTCTCCCGCCCCATGGCGCAAGACCGGCAGGCGCCGCAGGGGGCGGAGTTGGCGACGACCACCCGCTCGCCGATCCGGCGGCCGGTAGTCTCCGGGCCCGCGGCCGCCACCGTGCCGGCCATCTCGTGGCCGAACGGGGTCGGCACCCGCAGCATCCGCGGATGCCCGCCCCGGCGGTAGACCTTGACGTCGGTGCCGCAGGTCGTGGCGGCGTCGATGCGGACCAGGATCTCGCCCGGCCCCGGCCGCGGCAGGGGCAGCTCGCGCAGCTCGAGGCGCTCCGGACCGAGCAGGTAGAGCGAGCGGAATGTCGAGGGCAGCTCCGCCATCGACGCCTCAGGGGACGACCAGCACCTTGAGCGCCAGGCGCCGGGAGACGAGATCGACGCCCTCCGCGAAGCGCTCGAAGGGCAGGCGGTGGGTGACGAGCGGCGAAGGGTCGAGACGTCCCGACACGATCAGGCGCCAGGCGGTCTCCTGCTCGCGCAGCGAGCCGGAATAGGTCGCCACCACCCGTCGCTCCGCCTTGAAGAAGGGGTTGAGCTCGAACCCCGCGCGCTCCGACGGGCGGGCGTGGGCGAAGAGCACCAGCGTCCCGCCTTCGCCGGCGAGGGCGAGGGCGGGTCCGAAGAGGTCGCCGCGGCCGGCGGTGTCGAAGACCGCGTCGAAGCCGCCGGCGAGACCGAGCGCCGCGGCGGCGTCGGCGACCTCCGCCGGGTCGCCGCCGGCGGCGGCGTCGGCGCCGAGCCGGCGGGCGAGCTCGAGGCGCTCCGCCTCCGGCTCCGCGACCAGGATCCGGATCTCCGGAAAGAGCGCGCGCAGCGTCAACAGGTGGAGGAGGCCCATGCTGCCGGCGCCGAGGATCGCCGCCGAGCAGGCGCCGCCGGCCGCTCGCGCCGCGCCGGCGAGCCCGGAACGGTCGATCCCCCGCACCACGCAAGCGGCGGGCTCGAGAAACGCCGCGGCCTCGTCGGCGACCCCGTCCGGCACCCGGCGGGCGGCATGGGCGACCGCCCGCCGCCGCACCCGCACGAAATCGCTGAAGCCCCCGGGCTCGAGCTGGTCCTCGCGAAACGTGGGACAGAGGGTCTCGGCGCCCCGCCGGCAGAGCGCGCAGTCGCCGCACGCCACGTGGTGCGGCGAGACCACCCGATCGCCGGGCGCGAAGCCCTCGACGCCGTCGCCGGCGGCCTCGACGGTGCCGACCAGCTCGTGGCCGAGCACCGTTCCCTCGGAGGCGGTGCGGAAGCGCAGCTTGAAGAGGTCGGTGCCGCAGATCCCGCAGCAGGAGAGCCGCAGCAGCAGCTCGCCGGGAGCGGGCTCGGGCCGCGGCCGGCGCTCGACCCGGACGCCGCCGTCGCCGGTGCAGGCGACGACCCGCGACGGCGGCCGGCTCCCGGCGGGTGCGGCCTTCTCGGCGGAAGGGCCGGTCACGGGCAGGGGCTCAACTCCCGTAGGCCCGCGAGGCCGCCTCCAGCGCGGCGCCGGCGCGCGAGGTGACGCCGCGGCGGAAGAGGATCTCCTCGACGGCCGAGAGCAGGCGGATGACGCTCGATCGGCGCGCCGACTCGCCCATCAGCCCGATCCGCCAGAGCTTGCCCGCCAGCTCGCCCAGTCCGCCGCCGATCTCGACGTCGTAGGTCTCGAGCAGCTCGCGCCGCACCGGCGCCTCCTCGACCCCCGCGGGCAGACGCACGGCGTTGAGCATCGGCAGCCGGCGCCCCTCCTGGGCGAAGGGGGTGAAGCCGAGCGCCGCGAGGCCGGCCATGAGCGCCCGGCTGTGCCGGCGGTGGCGCTCGTGGCGCGCCTCCAGCCCCTCCTCCAGCACCAGGCCGAGCGCCGCGTGCAGGGCGTAGTTCATCGAGATCGGCGCCGTGTGGTGGTAGGTGCGCTGGCCTTCGGACCAGTACTTCTCGATCATCGACACGTCGAGGTACCAGCTCACGCAGGGCCGCTCGCGGCTCTTGAGCTTCTCGACCGCCCGCGGCCCGAAGGTGACCGGCGCCAGGCCGGGCGGGCAGCTCAGGCACTTCTGGGTGCCGCTGTAGCAGGCGTCGATCCGCCAGTCGTCCACGGCGAGCTCCGCGCCGGCGAGCGAGGTGACGGCGTCCACCAGGAAGAGCTTGTCGCGCTCGCGGCAGAGGGCGCCGAGGTCGGCGAGCGGCTGGTGGGCGCCGGTGGAGGTCTCGGCGTGGACGATGGCGACCAGGCGGACCCCGGGGTGGCGGTCGAGGGCGTCGGCGATCTCCTGCGGGTCGAAGACCTCGCCCCAGGGGCGGTCGATGCGCCGCAGCCGGCCGCCGATCCGCTCCACGATGTCTGCCATGCGGGTGCCGAAGACGCCGTTGACGCAGACGAGGACCTCGTCGCCGGGCTCGACCAGGTTGACGAGCGCGGCCTCCATGCCGGCGCTGCCGGTGCCGGAGACGGCGATGGTGAGCCGGTTCTCGGTCCGGAAGACGCGGCGCAGGCGGCGCTGCAGCGCGTTCATGATCTCGAGGAACTGCGGGTCGAGATGGCCGACGAGCGGCTTGGCTAGGGCTTCGTAGACCCGCGGGTGGACGCTCGAGGGGCCGGGGCCGAGGAGCAGGCGGCCGCGTGGGTGGAGGTCGTCGGTGGGGCTCATGGGCGCCAAGCATAACGGTAGCGCCCTCACCCGTGGGGGGCGCATCCGATCGGGCCGGCTGGCGAAGCGGGGAACGGTGGCTTCGGCGCCTCCGCGGTCCGGGGTCCGTCCGGGAGGCGCGCTTTGGCACGTCCGGCGGTCCAGGGCTCGTCCGGGAGGCCCGCTTTGGCACGTCCGGCGGTCCGGGGCCCGTCCGGGAGGGCCCTCGCGGGGCACGGCGCGCTCTTCGGTGGCCTGGGGTCGCTGCTGAGCGCGCCTCGTCGGGCCGCGCGGGGGGGACGGAGGCCTGCGACGGTTCGTGGAAGCGCGTCCCTCATGGCCCCGTGACGGGCCCTCCCGGCCGGGCCCCGGACCGCCTCGTCGGA
>JBFJMD010000127.1:0-6727 GCA_041634115.1 Thermoanaerobaculia bacterium
CGGGGGGATCGTCGCCCGGCTGCCCGAAGGCGGTAGAATTCGGGACTTGACGATGCATACTCTTTATGCGACTCTTTATGCATGAGAACTACGCTGGAGATCGACGAGGGGCTTCTCGATGAGGCCATTCGGGTCACGGGCGCACCCACGAAGACGGCGGCGGTGCGCCTGGGCCTGAAGGCGCTGGTCGACCAAGCGGCGCGCCGCCGCCTCGCCGGGCTGCGTGGAGAGATTCCAGGGGCGACAGCGCCGCGTAGGCGAGCTGTCGGTTCGCGGAAACGGGCTCGGTGAGGCTTGTCGACACTTCGGTCTGGGTCGAGTTCTTCCGCGGCAGCATCCGGGCGGTCGCCCTCGGAGAACTCCTCGAGGCCGACGAGGTTCTTCTCCACCCTTGGGTCCTCGGCGAGCTGGTGCTCGGCGGGCTCGGTCCTCGGCGAGAGGCGGTGATCGCCGACCTGAGGCGGCTCCCCCGTGCTCCTCTCGTAGCGGACGCGGACGTGCTGGAGCTGGTGACCGGCCGCCGGCTCTGGAGACGTGGGCTCGGCTGGGTCGATGTCCACCTCCTGGCCTCCGCGATCGTGCGCAGGTGCGGTCTCTGGACGTTCGACCGCTCGCTCGCTGCGACCGCTGGCGATCTCGACCTGCGGATGTCGCCCTGAGACGCCCGAAAGAGGTGCGAGCCGAAGGAGGTGCCGAGCCGAAGGAGGTGCCAGCCGAGTAGCTCGGGGCGCGTGATCTGTCCGCGCGCCGGGGCGGTCTTCCCCCTCGGATACACTCGGTTCATGCCGATTTGGGCGGGCGACGGGCTGCGCCAGGCGGTCTGCGATCTCGAGCGCGCCGAGTCCGGGCGCGGCGCCCTCGGGCGGGAGTCGGTGCGGCGGGTCTAGCCCGACCTTCTCACCGATCCCCTACTGCGACGGCGTATGTCCCTGAATCTACCGCGTTACGCTCCCCTCGCGCTCGGCGACGTGCGCCGAGTACGTCTCCGTCGCGCTCGGGTCGCAAGCCCTGCATCTCCAGGCACCTACGCCGTCTCGCGACGGCGATCGGTGAGACGGTCAGGCTAGGGGAGCTCCCGGGCATGGCGAAGCTCGAGCCCTCGACCCGCTTGCGCCGCGTGCCGGGGCTGGAGCTGCAGCTCGAGGCCGATGGCACGGTGCGCGTGCGGTGGGGGAGCCGGCGCCTCCGGGGGGGCGTCCACACGCTGGCGATTCTGGACGCGTTCCGTGGGCCGCTCGCCTTTGCAGAGGGCGTCAAGCGTCTCGGGGCCGCGGGGCGCGCCGACTGGGTGGAGCTGACCGGCAGCATAAGGCGCCTTTACGAGGCCGGGGTGCTGGAGGATGCGGATGCTCCCGCGCCGCCCCCCGAAGTGGGCGTGGGCTTCGGCAGGCCCGCCATCCACATCGCGATGCTCAACGATCGCGCGCGGACGAGGAGTTATCTGAAGGCCATCGAGGAGGTCGTCCGGCCGGGAGACGTGGTGGTCGATCTCGGCACGGGCACCGGCGTGCTGGCGATGGCGGCGGCGCGCGCGGGGGCGGCGCGGGTGCACGCCATCGAAGCCAACTCCGCGATGGCGCGGGTCGCTCGATCCGCCTTCGAGCGCAACGGCCTGGCGGAGCGGATCACCTTGCACGAGGGTCGCTCCACGCAGGTCGAGCTGCCTCGGCGCGCCGACGTCCTGGTGAGCGAGATCATCGGGAACGATCCCTTCGGGGAGCAGATCCTCGAGCTCACGGCCGACGCGGTGAAGCGGCTGCTCGAGCCGGACGCCCGCCTGGTGCCCAGCCGGCTGGAGGTCTACGGTCTGCCCGTGACGATTCCGGAGGCCCAGTTGGCGCGACACCTGGTGACCGCGGGCGCGCTGGAGCGCTGGCGGACGTCCTACGGGCTGGATTTCTCTCCACTGGCGGACATGCGGTGGCCGGTGGATCGGCCGCTGTTCAGCGTCCCGCCGCACCGGGCGGCGGAGTGGCCTGCTCTCGGTGAGGCGTTGCGCCTGACGGACGTCGATCTGGGGAGGATCGGCGATCAGCGGCTCGAGACGACGGTGACGGGCACGGCAGGTGTGGCGGGCTTGTTGAGCGGGTTCCTGGTGTATTTCGAGACGACGCTGAGCGCGGAGACGCGGCTCTCGACGGAGCCGTCGAAGTCGGGGGGCGACAGCAACTGGCGGTGTCCGGTGTGGGCGGTCTCTCCGCCGATCGAGGTCCGCGCCGGCGACGAGGTGACGGTGCGCTATCAGTCGAGCGGCCCCCGCTTGAGGTGCCCCGCTTGAGGTGCCAGCCGAGTAGTGCCTGAGCTGCCCCTGCCTCGTGAGGTGCCTCATGAGGTGCCAGCCGAGTAGGGTTTGGGATCAGGCCCCAGCCCAGCCACTTACACGCTGGTCGACCCTTGCGACTCGGTCCTTGGGCAATCTAGAAGAGAGCGGCCCCCCAGACTCTCGGCGAAAACGGACCCCGGCGGGGACGTGGGCGCACCTCGCTCCAGAGGCGGGGCCCGGGCGTCGACTTCGATCTCAGGCTGGAATCGCGAGAGCGAACGCCGGCGGCGGGATCCCGTGGCTGGGGAACCGGACTGGGATTCGGTGATCCCGCAGCGCTTCGCACGCGTCGCGATATGCGTCGCGATAGCTCCGGTACATCGCCTCGAGCATCGTCCGGATCTGCCAGGCGGCGGCGTGAAAGCGCGGAGCGTCCGAGCGGCTCAGATGCCGGGGCCGGCTGTGCGGGTCTTGCCGCAGGATCCGGCGGACCCCAAGCAGCCGCCTCCGGGTCCGGCGGAGCTCCCGGCGGGATTCGACGATGATGGCCGCGACAATCTCAGCGATTCGCGCCCGCGCCTCTTCGGCCGGCAGATCATCCCAGCACGGCAGCGGACGCAGCGAGAGCGTCTCCGTCGAGCAATACTGATCCGAGGTGACCTTCTCGCCGGACTTTCGGGCCCAGTACTCTGCTGTACGGTCGTGCCAGGTGCCCGTGACGCGGCCGTCGTCGAGGAGAGCGGCCGTCGAGCTGGCCCCGGGCCAGGTCTGGGGTCGGGCGACGAGCCCCTCCTTGCAGCCCTGCGCCAGCAAGTAGCGGAGTCGAGCGATCTGGGCCTCGGGCTCGAAGCTGACCGGCACCGCGCGGTAGCGGCGGCCCCAGAACTTCTCGCGCCAGCCGTGGAGGCGTCCCGCTTCACGGGCGACGTTGGAGTTGAGATAGTTCATGAAGGCAGCGAGGTGCTCGGCGCTCGTCGGTCGCAGGAGGAGGTGGCAGTGGTTCGAGAGGTAGATGAAGGCGCAGACGCCGACGTCGTAGAGCCGCGCGGCGCGGGCGAGGACGCCCAGGATCCGGCGATTCAGCGCACGGGAGGGCCGCAGCAGCATCCTGCCGTGGATCGTGCGGCAGGTGACCTCGACCAGGGGGCAGTCGGGGGGCAGAAAGCGCAGCGGGCGGGCCACGCCATGGATAGACGGAATCGGAGGCCGAAATCTCGCCGCTACTCGGGTGGCACCTAACCTAGCTGGCGCCTTTCGCCTTGGCGATCAGCGGCTCGAAGGCCGTCAGCGGCTGGGCGCCGCTGAGGAACTCGCCGTCGACGAAGAAGGCCGGCGTTCCCGAGACGCCGAGCTCCCGGCCGAGCTCCATGTCGGCCTCGACCCGCGCGGCCGCCGCCCGGTATTCGCTTGAGTCCTCGTCGCCGGCGCAGACCTTGAGCGCCTCCAGGTCGATGCCGCTCCCTGCCAGATACTCCGCGCTCTTGTCGAGCACGTTCGCCGTCGTGATCTGGCCCTGGTTCTCGAAGTATGCGTCGTGCAGGGCCCAGAAGGCGTCGTGGCTCTGCCGCGCGGCGCAGTGGGCGGCGATGGCCGCCGGCCGGGCCCACGGATGGATCTCCAGCGGAAAGTGCTTGAAGACGAAGCGCACGTCGTCGCCGTAGCGGCCGAGAATCTCCTCGACCGTCTCGGCGCTGCGGGCGCAAAATGGGCACTGGAAGTCCGAGAACTCGACGATCAACACCGGCGCGCTCGGGTTGCCCCGCGTCGGCAGACCGGCGACCGCGTCCTCCAGCCTGGGCTGGCGCGCCGCGGCGACACGGGCCGCCTCGGCGGCGCGCTCCTCGAGCACGGCCTCGATCTCCCCGGCCGAGCGGCTGACGTCGATCGGCTCGCGGGCGAGCAGGTAGAGGCGCTTGTCGTCCACGCTGACGAAGAACTTCTGGGTCCGTGTCCGTCCCTGGGGGCCGACGATCGTGTAGCTGCCGACGTCGAGGCCGGCGTAGTCGCTCGGCCTGATCTCGCCCATGGTCACGTCCAGCTTCGCAAACTGCGGAAAGGCCAGCTCGAGATTCGCCAGGATCCTCGCCTCGCGCGACCCGACATTCTCCGGAGCGACATTGCCTTTCGGAGCGGGCCGGCAGGCGAGGGCGGCGAGAATCAAGACGAGAGGGGTCGTGACGAATCTGTGCATGGCTCGATCTCCTGTGGGCTCGGACGGGTCGAGCTTCGCCGATCGCGAGGCCGCGAGCAAGTCATCTGCCCTCCGCAGAGGTCCGCTGGGTACTCGGGTGGCACCTAGGGTATCTTGGGTTCGGTTTGGGTGCCATCTTCGGTCACATTTGCCTGGAACCCGGCGGCCGCACCGATCGGGGGCGGCTCGAGGTCGTCGCCTCGGCCCTCGCCGGCTGCGGACCGCACGGCGGGGGCCGCTGGGCGGACGGGCCCGCCGCCCTGGGCGCCGCCATCCTGCACGACACCCCGGAGGCCCTCCAGGAGTGCCAGCCGATTAGGAGCCGGGAGGGGCGCTGGGCGCTGGTGGCCGACGCCCGCCTCGACAACCGCGACGAGCTGCTCGGCCTGCTCGAGCCCGGCGAGGCCGCCGAACCCAGCGCGATCCCGGACAGCGCCCTGCTCCTCGCCGCCTGGGAGCGCTGGGGCGAGGCCTGCCCGGACCGGCTTCTCGGCGACTTCGCCTTCGCTGTCTGGGACGCCCGCGAGCGCCGCCTCTTCCTGGCCCGCGACCCGATGGGGGTCAAGCCCCTCTACTACCACCACGCCCCGCGCGGCCTGGGCTTCCTCTTCGCCTCGCAGCTCGCCGGCCTGCTGGCCCTCGACGAGGTCCCGCGCCGGCTCGACCGAAGGACGGCCGCCGCCCAGCTCCTGGTGCTCAACGACGACAAAGAGCACACCCTCTTCGCCGACGTCCGGCGCCTGCCCCCGGGGCACCGCCTCGTCGTCGGCCACGGCCGCCCGCCGCGTCTCGACCGCTATTGGAGGCCGGCGCCCGCCCGCGGCCTCCGAATGGCCAGCCTCGACGACTGGGCCGAAGCGCTCGGCGCCGAGATCGTACGCGCCGTCGCCGCCAGCACGCGCTCGGCCGGCGGCGTCGCGGCGCATCTCTCCGGCGGCCTCGACAGCTCCGCGGTGACCTGCCTCGCGGCCCGCGAGCTCGAGCGCGGCGGCCGCCGGCTGCGGGCGCTGAGCTTCTCGGTGCCGCCCGAGGGCGACGACGTGGTGACCGGCGCGGTCGTGGACGCCCCCTTCATCGAGGCGGTGCGGGACTTCGCCCGCGTCGAGGTCCACTACAAGGGCTTCGAGGCGGTGAGCTTCGACGAGCTGCTGGCCGAGACCGCCCCCGGCATGACGCCGCCCGAGTACCGCACGACGCCCCTCCACCGCTGGGCCCAAAGCGAGGGACTGCGCGTCCTGCTCTCCGGCTGGGGCGGCGACGAGGCCGCCTCGTTCAACAGCCGCGGCCATCCGGCCGCCCTGGCGCTGAGCGGCCGGTGGCGGGAGCTCGCCCGGCTGATGCGGGACCTGCAGCGCCGGCGGCGGATCCGGTCGCGGCGGCAGTTCCTGATGCGCCGGGTCGTCGCGCCCCTCGCGCCCGCCGCCCTGCTGCCCCGGATCGACGGCAGCCGCGGCGCGCTCGCGGACCTCCTCTCCGTCTCGCCGATCTCGGACGAGCTCGCCCGCGAGGCCGGCGTCCGCGGGCGCTTGGGAGACGGCCGGCTCGAGCGCGCCGGCAGCCGCCGGATGCGGCGGGGGCTGCTGGAGAACGGCCACCTCGTTGCGCGCATCGAGGCCTGGTCGGCCGACGCCTCCCGCTTCGGGATCGACTACCGCTATCCGCTGCTGGACCGCCGCGTGCTCGAGCTCGCGCTGGCGCTGCCGGGGCGCGCCTTCCTCCAGGACGGCCTCACGCGCTGGGTTTTTCGCAAGGCGCTGGTCGGCCGGATGCCGGAGGTCGTGCTCTGGCGGCCCGGCAAGCTGGACAGCGTCGTGCAGCGCAACCAGGCCCAGCGCCTCGAGGCGGCGCAGCGCCGAGAGCGGGCCGAGGACAGTTCGCCGGCCGACGACGGCCCGCCGGAGTGGGTCCGCAAGCTCCTCGCCGAAGGCGACGACCTCGGCGGCTGCGTCAGCCTGGACAAGCTCCGCCGCTTCGTCGCCGAGATGCCGCCCGGCGGCTACTCGCCCGCCGCGGACATCTCCGAGCGGGTCCCGGCGCTCGCGGTCGGCCTGCTCGGGACGCTCGTCAAGCTCGTCGAGCACAACAAGATCACCTGCGGCTGAGCGCACGGGGCGCCACGGCTGGCGCGGCGGTCCTGTTCTTCGAGCCCACCGGTCGGCTGGCACCTCGTTGGGCCGCTACTCGGCTGGCACCTCTTTGGCGGGGCCGCTACTCGGCTGGCACCTCTTTGGGCGGCGCCCCGCTACTCGGCTGGCACCTCATTGGGGCGGCGC
>JBFJMD010000128.1:0-6711 GCA_041634115.1 Thermoanaerobaculia bacterium
GGCGACCTGGGGGCCGGAGAGCGCCAACGTGCGGTGGCGGACGCCCATCCCGGGACAGGGGATCTCGTCGCCGATCGTCGTCGGCGGGCGCGCCTTCGTGACGACGGCCTATGAGAGCCGGCGCGCCGATCTGCTGAGCGCTGTGCTGCGGGCGGCGGCGGGCCTGCTGGCCGCGGTCCTCGCCTTCGCGGTCTGGCGCGCCCTCGCCCGGCGGCCGGCCGAGGGGCGGGCCCGCAGAGACGCCCTGCTCGTCGCCGGCGGGTCCCTCGTCTTCCTGCTGCTCGCCCTGGCCCTCGCCGTCAAGCCGGAGCTCTTTCTCGAGGCCGGCAATCCCGGCCGCATGTGGCGGGTGGGCGGGACCCTGTCTCTCCTCGGGCTCGCGGCGGCCTTCGCCTGGTTTCCGCCCGCGTCGCGCTGGCGGCTCGTCGGGGCGCTCGCGCTGCTCGCCGGCGGCGGTCTCGTCGCCTACCTGATGCCCCACGGGCCGTTGGGGCCGGTCAAGCTGGAGAAGAAGCTCGTCGCGGCGCTCCCGGGGCTCGCCTTCGGCATCTGGTACGCGATCCAGTTCCGGCGCGCGCGGGCGCGGGGCGCCGCCCCGATCTACCGGCCGCTCCTCTGCCTGCCGCTGCTCGTCCTCGCGGCCCTGGTCTTCGCCATCCCCAACCTCGGCAACGCCCTCGACCGGGTGGTCGTGGCCGTCGACCTCGCGGGCGGCGAGATCCTCTGGGAGACCCCGGTCTTCAGCGCCCCGCCGGAGCAGAAGTGGGACCGCAGCACCTACGCCACGCCGACGCCGGCCACCGACGGCGAGCGGGTCTTCGCCTATTTCGGGGCGGGCATCGGCGCCGTGGACCTCGACGGCAGGGTCCTCTGGGTCCGGCGCTTCCCGCACTATTCGCAGCACACTCGCTACGGCGCCGGCTCGAGCCCGGTGGTGGCCGGCGACGCCGTGGTCGTCATGCAGGAGAGCGAGGCGTTCCAGGGCGGCCCGCCGAGCTGGCTCGGGGCCTTCGACCGCGAGACCGGGGACCGGCGCTGGCGGATCGAGCCGCCGGAGGCGCACGACTCCTACACCACGCCCCTGCTCGTCGGGGCGGGCCCGGCCGCGCAGCTCCTGACCGCCACCTGGCAGACGCTCATCTCCTACGACCCCGCCACCGGCGAGCGCCGCTGGTCGCACCCCTATCCGATGGAGCAGCTCGTCGCCAGCATGGGCCGGGAGGGGGACCTGGTGGTCGTCTCGGGCGGCGTCTACGGGGACAAGGTGCTCGTCGCCTTCCGCGTCTCCGGCGACGGCCCCGACGCCCGCGGCGAGGTGCTCTGGGAGTCGAGGCGCTCGGCGGCCACGATCCCGTCTCCGGTGGTCTACGGCGGCCGCGTCTACACCCTGACCGACTCGGGGATCCTGACCTGCTACGACGCCGCCTCCGGCGAGACCCTCTGGAAGCAGCGGCTGACCGGTGAGTACTTCTCCTCGCTCGCGGCCGGCGACGGCAAGGTCTACGCCACGAACACCGAGGGCGCCACCACGGTCTTCGCCGCCGGCCCCGAGTTCCGTTCGCTCGCGGTCAACGACCTCGGCGCCGCCGTCTACTCCTCCCCGGCCCTCTCGGGCGACTGCCTTCTGCTGCGAACGGCCCGCGATCTCTACTGCATCGACCCCGAAGGCCCGGGCGAGACGGCGCTGGCCGGCGCCCCGTAGGCGCGGCCCGCGGCGCCCGCCTGATCTCGGGCCCCGGGCAGATTCAGGCCTGGACAGGATCTGATATTATTGAACTAAGATTCTGTCCCATAACCTGGAATACTTGACGTGATCTTAGTGTTTGCCTATAATGAACGCGGATCGAGGATCCCCACGGATCCGAGACAAACCCAGTATCCGCGATCCTGAAACGACCGAAAGGAGGAGACACCACCATGACCACCGGACTGATTCGCTGGACCCCGCAGACGGACCTCTTCCGCAGCCGGGTGAGCCGCCTTTTCGACCAGGCCTTCGACGAGTTCCTCTCGCCCCTGTCGGGCTCCGAGGAGCTCTCGAGCCGCGGCTGGCTGCCCCCCGTGGACATTCGGGAGACCGACGAGGCCCTGACCCTGCACGCGGAGATTCCCGGCCTGACCAAGGACGACGTCAACATCACCCTGGAGAACAACGTCCTCACCATCAGCGGCGAGCGCAAGTTCGAGAAGGACGCCAAGAAGGACAACTACCACCGCATCGAGCGGGCCTACGGCGCCTTCAGCCGCTCCTTCAGCCTGCCGGCGAACGTGCGGACCGACCAGGTCCGGGCGAGCTTCCAGGACGGCGTCCTGACCGTCAGCCTGCCCAAGGCCGAAGAGGCGAAGCCGCGCCGCATCGAGATCAAGTAGGCGGTCGCGAACGCCCGTACTTCCGGCCCCGCCCCCAGGGCGGGGCCTTTTTTTGTGCTGCCGCCGCGTCCTCGCGGCCGCCGATCTGAGGTAAGCTCGCCCCGGCCTTCCCGCGACAGGGCAATCAACATCGAAGGCGCTTTCCGGATGTGGAAGCCAGCACGAAGGCCCTGAAATCCCGGCCGACCACCGAGACACGATGATCCCGCTTCTCGACCTCGCGGCACTGCTCGTCGGCGGCCGGCTCCCCAACCCGACCTGGCCGGACCGGCGCCTGGTGCGCGCCTGTCTCAAAGGCAACGAGGCGGCCTGGGAGGCCCTGGTCGACAAGTACAAGAACCTCGTCTTCGGGGTGGCCGTCGAATCCGGCGCGGACGCCGACGAGGCGGCCGAGCTGTTCCAGACCGTCTGGGTCCGCGTTCACGGCGAGCTCCCCGCCCTCGCCGGGAAGCGATCGATCCGGGGCTGGCTGATCTCGCTCTCGAGCCGCGAGTGCCGGCGCTGGCAGGAGCGCGAGGCGCGCAACCGGCAGCGGCGCGGAAACTCGGGGGCCGCGGTCGGCGGCGCCGCCCGGCGGCAGCCGATTCCGGTGGAGCGCCTGGAGCGGGACCACCTCGTGCGGGAAGCGGTCCGCAAGCTGTCACCGCGCTGCAGGGAGGTCGTGCGCCGGCTCTTTTTCGACGCCCCGCCGAAGCGCGACCGCGACCTGGCGGCGGACCTGGGCCTCACGCTCGCCACTTTCCAGACGCTGCGCGATCGCTGCCTCGCTAGGTTCCAACGCCTGCTCCAGAGCCTCCGGGTCGCCTGACCGCAGGCCTCGCCCCGTGGTGATCTCCGATCCCGATCTCGTCTCCGATCTCTCCAGGCTCCCGGACGGCGCCGCCCGTCGCAGCTACCTCAGCGCCCACCCCGGCCTCGCGAAGCCGTCCCTGGCCGAGCGCCTCTGCAAGGAGGTGCCGCGCCTCGTCCGGGTCGACCTCGAAGCGGCCGAGAACCTCGCGGCCACGGTCGTCCTGCTCGCCGAAGACCTCGACGACGACGTGTGGCGGGGCCGTGGCCGCCGGGCGACCGGGATCGTGCTCTACTTCAAGCGCGACTACGCCGGCGCCCTCGCGGAGTACGAGGCGGCGCTCGAGCACTTCCGGCGGGCGGGCGACGACCTCCAGGAAGCGATCACCCGCAGCACCGGCATTCTGACCCTCAGCTACCTCGGCCAGTACCGCCAGGCCGAGAGCTGGGCGGAGGCGGCGCGCCGCACCCTCACCGACCTCCGCGACCGGCTTCGCCTCGCGCGCCTGGAGTTCAACGTCGGCCACCTCTACTCGCGCCGAGACCGCTTCCGGGAAGCGCTCGAGCACTTCCGCTCCGCCCACGACGCCTTCGTGGCGGCCGGTCAGCCGCACGACGTCGGCGCCGCGCTGCGCAACATCGCCGTCTGTCTCCAGGACCTCGGCGACTTTCCGGCCGCCCTCCAGGCCTACGAGCGGGCGCGCGACTACTGCGAGCGCAACGATCTTCCCCTGCTCGGGCTCGAGGTCGAGTACAACATCGCCTACCTCTTCTATCTGCGCGGCGAATACACCCGGGCGATCGAGCTCTTCGAGGCGAACCGCAGGAGATGCGACGAGCTCGACGACCGGCACCATCGGGCGCTGTGCGACCTCGACCAGGCCGAGATCTTCCTGGAGCTCAACCTGGTGGAGGAGGCGGCCCGGCTCGCCCGTGAGGGCCTCGGCCGGTTCGAGCGGCTGCGGATGCCCTACGAGACCGCCAAGTCGCTGACCAACCTGGCGGTGGCGATGACCCGCCAGGGCCAGCACTCGAAGGCCGTCGACCTGCTGGGCAGGGCGAGGGAGATCTTCGAGCGCGAGGCGAACCGCGTCTGGCCGGCGATGATCGACCTCTACCGGGCCACGACGCTGGTGCGGGAGGGACGGTGGGTGGAGGCGGCGCCGCTGGCCGAAAGCGCCTTCGAGGTCTTCTCGGAGGCCGAGCTGCCGACGAAGACCACGACCTGCGAGCTCCTCCTCGCGCGCCTGGAGCTCGAGCGCGGCCGTCCGGAGGCGGCCCGGCGACGCTGCGAGTCCGCCCTCGCGCGGATCGCCGAGATCGGGGTTCCGGCGCTCGAGTACCAGGCGCACTTCGTGGCCGGCCGAGCGCTCGAGGAGCTGGGCGACCTGGCCGGGGCGCTGGCGGAGATGCGGCGCTCGCAGGCGACGCTCGAGGACCTGCGCAGCCACCTCACCACCGACGAGCTCAAGATCGCCTTCCTCGAAGACAAGGGCATCGTCTACGAGGCCCTGGTCTGGCTCAGCCTGGACAACGGCGCCCGCGCCGCCGAGATCTTCGGTTACATCGAGAAGGCGAAGTCGCGAAGCCTCGCCGACCTGCTCGCCCTGAGGGCGCACTCCCTGCCCGCCAAGCGCTCCGGGCAGGACCTGCCGGCCGAGCGGCTGCGCGAGCTGCGCGAAGAGCTCACCTGGATCTACCGCCAGATCGACCTCCTCGACCGCAAGGGCGCCCACCGGCTCCGCGACCAGGAGCGCGAGCTGCGCGACAAGAGCGGCCGGCTGGAAAAAGACCTCCTGCGCACGCTGCGCAAGCTCCAGTCGAGCGATCGCGAGCTGCGCTCGCTGCAGGACTCCGTCACCGTCGACCTGGAGACGATCCGCTCGGCCCTGCCCGACGACCTGGCCATCCTCGAGTTCTACATCGCCCGCGGCTCCATCATCGCCTGCCTCCTGACCCGCGAAGGCGTCGAGGTCGAGCCCGTCGCGGTGGCTTCACGGGTCCGGGATCTCCACCGCCAGCTCCAGCTCCAGCTCTCCAAGTTCCAGCTCGGCGCCGAGTACGTCGAGCGCTTCCGAGACCTGATCCAGCAGGCGACCCTGGCGTTCCTCCGGGGCCTCCACGACGAGCTCATCGCGCCGATCGCCGATCGGCTGCGGGCGCGACACCTGGTCGTCGTTCCCCACGGCTTCCTCCACCAGCTTCCCTTCCAGGCGCTCTACGACGGCGAGCGCTACCTGATCGACCGCCACACGATCTCGTTCGCCCCCAGCGCCACCGTGTTTCACCTCTGCTCGATCAAGCCGCCGGTGCGCTCGCGGGGCGCCCTCGTGGTCGGGGTGCCGGACGAGCGGGCCCCCTCGATCCTGGAAGAGGCGCGGACCGTGGCCGAGACCCTGCCGGAGTCGACCCTCCTCCTCGGCGACCGGGCGACCCGCGAGGCGGTGGAGCGCGAGGCGGTCTCCCGCCGCATCGTCCA
This sequence comes from Thermoanaerobaculia bacterium, assembly GCA_041634115.1. GTDB lineage: Bacteria > Acidobacteriota > Thermoanaerobaculia > Multivoradales > JAHEKO01 > JBFJMD01. The sequence goes on from JBFJMD010000128.1 coordinate 5,639, forward strand.
CATCTCCACCCACGGCCTCTACCGCGAGGACAACCCGATGTTCTCGGCGATCAAGCTCGGCAACACGCGGCTGAGCCTCTTCGATCTCTACGACCTGGACCTCGACGCCGAGTTGGCGGTGCTGAGCGGCTGCGGCACCGGCCTGAGCTCCGTGGTCGGCGCCGACGAGCTGGTGGGACTGTCCCGCGGTCTCCTCTACGCCGGCGCCCGATCGGTGCTCGCCACGCTCTGGGACGTCAACGACGAGAGCACCACGCGGTTCATGCGCGGCTTCTACCGCTTCCTGATGGCCGGCCAGGTGCCCGCGGAGGCGCTCCAGCGGGCGCTCTGGGACCTGCGAGAGTCCTTTCCACACCCCTACTTCTGGGCGCCTTTCGTGCTCATCGGGAGGGCCCGGCCGGCCGGCTGACCGCGGTCCGGCGGGCCCCTCCCCGGATTGGCGCGAAAAAACCCGCCGAGGGTATATCAGGCCCCTCCCGGCCGCACTCTATTAAGGTAAATGGCGCGATTGGATCGACCAAAAGCCCATTGGAGCACACGAATGAAACATTACGACGTCACCGAGTGGACCGATTTCGTCAGAGGGGTCGCCGACCCGGCCCGGCAGCGGGCCATGGAAGACCACCTCGCCACCGGATGCGGTCGGTGCGGGCGAATCGCCACGGCGCTCCAGAGAGTCGTCGAGGCGGGCGCCAACGAGCTTCGGCACCAGCCGCCCGACTACGCGGTCCGGTCGGTCAAGGCATTTTTCGGACTGCACAGGCCCGAGCGGGCGCCGGGGTGGGCTACCACCACGCTCCCACTCACCTTTGACAGCGCCCTGGCGCCCGCTTCGGCCGGTACCCGAACCCTCGAGGACCGCAGTCGGCAGCTGCTGTTCGAGTCCGACGACTTCGCCCTCGACGTTCGCCTCCAGCGCCATTCCGGCGACCGCGAGGCGATGGTCGTGGGCCAGCTTCTCAAACGCCCGGCCGAGCCGGTCGCCAACGCGCCGGCCTATCTCGTCTGCGACGGCGCGATCGCCTCCAGCGGCTTCACCGGGGAGTTCGGCGGCTTCCGCATGGACTGCCCCC
>JBFJMD010000129.1:0-6682 GCA_041634115.1 Thermoanaerobaculia bacterium
GCTGACCGTGATCCCGATGCTCGCCTCGCGCGATTTTGGCGCTTTCGCCGCCGCGGCCGAGGAGCCGGCGAGCGGGGAGGCGGCCGGCCGCGGCTCGCTCGCCCGGCGCCTCGGCGGCGCCCTCTTCGCGCTGGTGGTGGCCCTGGTGCGCGCCGTCCGCGCCGCCGTCCGCGCCGCCGCGCAGCTCCTCGCGGCGCTGGCGGCGCCGCTCCTCGCCCTCTTCCGCGTCGGATTCGAGCGCCTGGAGGCGGCGTACTCGAACGGGCTCGCCGGGGTGCTGCGGCGGCCGGTCGTCACCATCCTCGTCGCCTTCGCGCTGCTCGCGGCCAGCCTGGCGATCTTCCCCCGCCTGGGCCGCGAGCTGGTGCCCGAGCTCATCCAGGGCGAGTTCTACGTCGACCTCGAGCTGCCGCCGGGGACCCACCTGGACGTCACCCAGAGGCGGATCGCGGCCCTCGAGCGCTTCGCCGGAGAGCTCGACGGGGTCACCACCGTCTACTCCGTCACCGGCTCCTCGAACGAGCAGGGGGGCGTCGCCGGCGAGCGCCGCGAGAACATCGGCCAGCTGGTGATCGGCGTCGCGCCCCCGGTCTCGCGCGCGAAGGAAGAGGCGCTGATGGCGGCGGTGCGCGGGGCGATCGAGCGCCAGGGGGACCTCGAGCACCGCTTCGGGCGGCCGACCTACTTCAGCTTCCGCACCCCGATCGAGGTCGAGATCCGCGGCTACAACCTGCGGCTGCTCGAGCGCCTGGCCTCTGATCTCGTGGCGCGCATGCGCACGATCGACGGCCTCGCCGACGTCAAGTCCTCGACCGAGGGCGGCAGCCCCGAGCTGCAGATCCGCTTCGACCGCGACCGCCTGGCGTCGCTGGGGCTCTCGCTGGGCGACGCCGCGGCGGCGATCCGCTCCAAGGTGCTCGGCTCGATCGCCACCGACATCCAGCGCGAGGACCGCAAGATCGACATCCGGCTGCGGGCCGAGGAGGAGTTTCGCGACAGCGTTCCCGACCTGCTGCAGCTCGCCGTGTTCCAGGCGGGCAAGACCTCGATTCCCCTGTCGGCGGTGGCGACGGTGGACGAGGTGGAGGGGCCGGCCGAGATCCGGCGCGCCGAGGGCGAGCGGGTGGCGCTGGTCACCGCCAACCTGGTGGGGCGCGACCTCGGCTCGGTCTCCGAGGAGATCGGCCGGGCGCTCGACGGGATGAACCTGCCGGCCGGCTACGACAGCCGCATCGGCGGCCAGCGCCAGGAGATGGAGACCTCGTTCGAGAGCATGCGGCTGGCGATCCTGCTGGCGATCTTCATGGTCTACCTGGTGATGGCCTCGCAGTTCGAGTCGCTGCTCCACCCCTTCGTGATCCTCTTCAGCGTCCCCTTCGCGCTCATCGGCCTGCTCGCGACCCTCTGGCTCTTCGGGGTCACGATCTCGATCGTGGTGCTGATCGGCACCATCCTGCTCGCCGGCATCGTGGTCAACAACGCCATCATCCTCGTCGACTACACCAACCAGCTGCGGCGCGAGGGGGTGGCCAAGCTCGAGGCGCTGCGGCAGGCGGGGCGGGTGCGCCTGCGGCCGATCCTGATGACCACCTCCACCACGGTCCTCGGCCTGCTGCCGATGGCGATCGGGCTCGGCGAGGGCAGCGAGCTGCGCAGCCCGATGGCGCTCACCGTGATCGGCGGCCTGGTGACCTCGACCGCGCTCACCCTGTTGATCATCCCCGCGGTCTACGCGCTGCTCGATCGGGGCAGGTAGCGCCTCTCGCCCCCGGGCCGGGGCGGCGGTGGGCGGCGCTCCGCCGATCTGCTAGACTCTCGCCAAGTCGATTTGCAAGACGGTGGCGCGCGCCGGGGCTCGAGGGGAGCCGCGGCCGGAGGCGGCGCTCGGCCGCCCGAGAGACCGCCGGGCGATCGAAAGGAGGGCGATCCGGATGTCGACCGAGATCGAAGAGGCCGGGATCAAGAAGGAAGCCGATCGGCAGTTCGTGGACCGCGTCTTCCCGGACGAGGTCAAGTACGTCGGGGTGCGGCGCAACGAGGTCTACTCCCGCCCCGACCGCAAGGAGCACGAGAAGCGCCAGAAGAAGGGCAAGAAGGACGACGGCGGCAACGAGCGCGCCCCGCTGAACCCGAAGCCGACGGTCGACAACGAGCTGGTCGGGCTCGCCTTTTCGGGCGGCGGCATCCGCTCGGCGACCATCAACCTCGGGATCGCCCAGCAGCTCCACCGCCGCGGCGTGCTCGACCACGTCGACTATCTGTCGACGGTCTCCGGCGGCGGCTACACCGGCTCCAGCGTCAGCACCATCATGCGCTGCGGCGCCGAGTTCCCGTACGAGCACACCGACGGGCCCACCGAGTCCCCCTACCTCACCTGGATCCGCAACCACTCCAACTACCTCGCCACCAACGGCCTGATCGACTACGTGCGGATCGCGGCGCTGCTGTTTCGCGGCATCGCGCTCAACCTGCTGGTGCTGGTGCCGGGGATGCTCCTCGTCAGCCTCGTTCTCGGCCTCTACTACGGTGGCGAACCCGTGCCGCGCTTCTTGAACCGCGGCGTGCTGCACCGCTGGCAGCAGACCGAGTTCGGCTGGAGCGACGCCTACAACCTGCTGCCCTGGGCGCTCGCCGGCGCCGCGGTCTTCTTCCTCGCCTACCCGGTGGTCATCAAGGTCTTCAAGGTGATGACCAAGGAGCAGAGCGCCGAGACCGGCAACGAGAGCTCGGTCAAGCTGCGCGACTTCTACGAGCGTCTCCACGCCTGGGTGTTCGTCATCGTGGGGGCCGTGCTGGCGATCGAGACGCTGCCGATCCTGCTGCACTGGTTCCACGAGGCGAAGGAGTTCGACTATCGCGAGCTCGTGGCCGGCGTCGGCGCCGGCGCCGCCGTCGTCGCGGTGAGCAGCGCCGCCAAGGTGGTCAAGGCCCTCGGCGGCGTGGCGCGAAAGATCGCCGTCGCCCTCGTCGGCCTCCTCGGCCTGCTGGTGCCGCTGCTCTTCATCCTCTACGTCGGCGAGGCGCTGGCCTATGCGCCGAAGGGCACGATCATCGACCTGTCGGAAGCGCCCGGGCTCATCCTGCTCGCGCTGTGGGCCCTGATGACCGCCGGCGGCCTCGCCAGCCTGGTGGCCAAGCGGACTTCGAGCATCGCGCTCGTGGGGATCGCGGGCCTGATCGGCGCCGGCATCGGAGTCGTCATCCTCTGGCTTCTCCTGGCGTCCGGCCTGCCGGCCGCCTGGTTCATCTTCATTCTCGCCTTCGTGATCTGGCTCTTCTGCTGGGCCGGAATCGACGTCAACCTGACCTCGATGCACGGCTTCTACCGCGACCGCCTCGCGTCGGCCTATCTGGTCGGCGTCGACACCACCCTGACCCGCAAAGAGCGCGAGCGGCTGATGCGCGAGCCGCTCACCAAGATCGATCCGAACAAGGTCGACATCGAGGACGACATCAATCTGCCGGACATCTGCCAACACGCCGAGCTCGGAGAGGGCGCCAAGGGCTGCGACCCGCCGGCCTCGTTCGCCCCGTACCACATCGTCAACGTCGCCCACAATCTCCAGGGCAGCAGCGACGAGAGCATCCGCGAGCGCGACAGCGACTTCTTCTTCTTCAGCAAATACGCGATCGGCGGCAACCACACCGGCTACTGCTCGAGCGAGCACCTCGAATGGGTCTTTCCGCAGATGGATCTGCCGACCGCGATGGCGATCTCGGCGGCGGCGGCGGCGCCCAACATGGGCAAGGGCACCAGCGGCTCGATGGTGGCCATCATGACGCTGCTCAACGTCAGGCTCGGCTACTGGATCCCCAACCCGCGGCGCTTCAACGAGTGGCTCGAGGGGAAGAAAAAGAAGATCGAGCCCGGCAAGCTGTGGAATCGCTGGGTCTGGAGGGTCCGCCCCTGGGCCCTGGTCAAGGAGTTCTTCAGCAAGCTCGACGAGAAGTGGAAATGGGTGAACCTCTCCGACGGCGGCCACCTGGAGAACCTCGCCACCTACGAGCTGCTGCGGCGGCGCTGCAAGTACATCATCACCGGCGACGGCGAGGCGGACCCGGCGATGACCTTCAACGGGCTCGCCGACCTCATGCGCTTCGCCCGCATCGACATGGGGGTCGAGATCGAGATCCTGCTCGACGACCTGCGCCTCGCCCGCATCGACACCGGCGGCGAGATCGGCAAGGTGCTCGACGAGATCCGGGTCGGCCCGAAGAACAACAGCTACCAGCACGCGGCCTTCGGCCGCATTCACTACCCGGCGATCCCCGGCGGCCCCGGCAAGGAGACCGGCTATCTCGTCTACCTCAAGTCGTCGGTGACCGGCGACGAGGACGAGGTCATCAACGAGTACCGGGCCAACAACCCCGCCTTCCCCCACGAGTCGACGGCGGACCAGTTCTTCAGCGAGGGTCAGTTCGAGGCCTACCGCGACCTCGGCTACCACATGGCGGCCAGCCTCTTCGACGAGGCCGACCCCGGCGGCACCCGGCGCATGACCTTCGCCCGGTTCAAAGAGTGGTTTGAGGACCTGGAGGCGGACCTGGCGCCGCGGATGGCGGCGGAGAGCCTCTTCATCGAGCTCCAGTCGGAGCTCGGCGAGATCCGCTCGGAGCTCCAGCAGCCGGAGTTCGAGGATTACTTCTACGAGATCCATCCAGATCTCAAGCCTTCGGGCTGGAGCTCGCCGGCGGCGGCCGATCCCGCCCTGCAGACCCGCCGTCTGGTCTACCTGGTCGGCGAGCAGCTCCGGCTGATGGAGAACGTCTTCGTCGAGCTCAACTTCGAGCGGCCGCGCAACTGGAGGCACGAGGGGAACCGGGGTTGGCGGAACCTGTTCGAGAGCTGGGCGGAGGCCGACTCCTTCAAGCGGATTTTCCCGGAGAGCATCGGCATGCACGGCCCCAAGTTCCGGGAGTTCTGCCAGAAAAGGCTCAACCTGCCGTAGAAGGAGAGCGAGCGGCCCCCCGGTCCTGACCGGTGGGGCCGCCCATCGCGCTCGGCGCGAGCCGCTCGCCTCGGATCGCCGTCGCCCTCAGTCGGCTCGCGGGCCGCCGCGCCAGTCGCGCATCTCCTCGCGAAAGGCCTTCCTTCCGGCCCGCATCGCCTTCGCCTTGGCCTGCTGCTCGGGGGTGAGCACAGTCCAGACCCGACTGAAGGTCCGCGCCCGCGCCACCGCGACCTCGACCTCCGCCGCGGCCACCCGCTCGGCCGCCGTCCGCACCGCGCCCTCGGCGAAGGTCTCCGGCTCGCTCGCCTCGAGCAGCTCCTCGCGCGCCCGAGCCAGGTCCTCGCGCAGCGGCTCCCCGGCCTCGCGGTCGGCGTCCAGGATCTCGCGCACCGCGTCGCGCTGCTCCGCGGAGAGGTCCAGCCGCGAGAGCAGGTTCCGGAGCGGGTCCCCCGGGTGGTGCCGGCCGTGGAAGCCGTGCCGTCCCGGTCCGTGGCCGGGACCCCGGCCCCAGCCCCGATCGAGGCCCGGCCCGCCCGCCGGCGGCTGGGCGAGCGCGGCGACCGGCGCCAGCAGCAGCGCCGCGCCCGCGAGAATGGCCGGAAGGGTGGGTCCGTTCGCTCTTTTTCGTGCGCTCATCCGTGTGACTCCTCTGGTCGTCGTCGTTTCGAAGCTCGGTGCGGGTCCCGTCGCCCGCCTTCACCCGGGATAGAGGGCGGGGCCCGTGAAGCGGTTACGGAGAGCGGGGCGGGCTAGCGCCCGGGTCCGCGCGGCCGGCGGCGCGGCGGCGGGCCGGGGCCCCGGCCGTGATCGTGGCCGTGCGGTCCCGGCGGACCCAGCATCTGGAGCTCGATCCGCCGCCGATCCCGCTGGCGGAGCTTCTCGAAGGCCTCGCGCTGCTCGTCGGTCAGGACGCCGCGGATCTCGTCCGCGGTCCGCTCCATCAGCTCCTCGATCCGCGGCCGCAGGTCGCGGCGCATCTCGGCCGCCGTCTCGTGGGTGCGCTCCAGGATGGCGTCGATCTCCGCCGCCTGCTCGGGAGTGAGATCGAGCCGCCGCTCGAGCCGCTCGACGAAGAATCCGGCTCCCATCGCCGGCGGTCCGATCGGCCCGCGTACGCGGTAGGCGTAGTAGAGGTGGGTGCCCAGCGCCCCGATCGCGATGCCGGAGACGAAGAGCGCGACGACGGCGACGACGGCGGTGAAGCGGCTCATGGCGCCACCTCCTCGGAGTCGATGACCCAGCCCAGCGGATCCTCAGTCGGCGAATCGGCGAGAAGCTCTCCCGGCGCGGGGGCGGAGAGCAGGCACCAGCCGGTCAAGACCAGCGCCAGCGCCACCGTGACGGGCAGCAGCCGCGCCGCCGCCCAGCCGAGGAGCCGGGGCGGGCCGGGGAGCCGGGCCACGACCCGGGCGGCGAAGTCGGCGCCGGGCTCGACCTCGAGCAGGTGGTCGCGCAGCCCGCCGCGGGCCTCGTCGTAGCGGCGGGCGAGGGCGCGGCAGGCAGCGCAGTCCGTCAGGTGCTCGGCCAGCGGGCCTCGCGTCCGCGCTTCCGGCTCCCGCGTCAGCCGGTCTCGCGCCTCGGAGCAGTTCATGCCGTGGCCTCCTCTTCCAACAGCCGGCGCAGGCGCTTCCTGGCCCGGTGCGCCCGCACTTTGACGTTCGTCCGCGTCCAGCCGAGCCGCTCGGCGATCTCCGCCGCCGACCAGCCCTCGCCGTGCAGCATCAGCAGGA
>JBFJMD010000130.1:0-6675 GCA_041634115.1 Thermoanaerobaculia bacterium
CCTGCGACGCAGCTCGCCGACCTACGGGGAGTGGGTCGGCGTGCGGCTCTCGGGCGACAACAAGCGCCTGCTGTGGGTCCCGCCGGGCTTCGCGCACGGCTTCTACGTGACGAGCGCCAGCGCCACCTTCCTCTACAAGTGCACCGACTTCTACTCCCGCGAGCACGAGCGCACGATCCGCTGGGACGATCCCACCCTGGGGATCGAGTGGCCGCTGGCCGAGGGCGGGGAGCCGGCGCTTTCGGAGAAGGACCGGCAAGGCGTCCCCTTCCACGAAGCCGAGCACTTTTCGTGAGGGCGATCGTCACCGGCGCCGGCGGGCAGCTCGGCCGGGAGCTGGTGCGCTCCGCGCCGCCGGAGGTCGAGCTCCACGCGCTTTCCCGGCGCGAGCTCGACCTCGCGGACCCGCGCGGCGTCGAGCGGACGATCGCGGAGCTCGCGCCCGATCTCGTCGTCAACGCCGCCGCCTACACCGCCGTCGATCGCGCCGAAGCGGAGCCCGAGCGGGCCTTCGAGGTCAACGCCGACGGCGTCGGCCGGCTGGCCGCGGCGGCCACCCGCCGCGGCGCCCGGCTGCTCCACGTCTCGACCGATTTCGTCTTCGGCGGCGAGCGGCCGGTCCCCTTCGCGCCGGAGGACGAGCCGGCGCCGCGCTCGGTCTACGGCGACAGCAAGCGGCGAGGCGAGGTGCTGGCGCTCGAAGCCACCGAGGGCGCGGCCCTCGTCGTGCGGACCTCCTGGCTCTACTCCCGTTTCGGGCGCAACTTCGTCAAGACGATGCTGGCCCTGATGGGCGACCGGCCGCGGGTCGAGGTGGTCGAGGACCAGGTGGGCTCGCCGACCTGGGCGCGGGGCGCGGCGGAGGCCCTCTGGCGGGCCGCCGCGCGGCCGGCGCTGCGGGGCGTCCTGCACTGGAGCGACGCCGGGGTCGCCAGCTGGTACGATTTCGCGGTGGCGATCCAGGAGGAAGCCGCGGCGCTGGGCCTTCTCCGGCGCCCCGTCGAAGTGCATCCCATCCGCAGCGAGGACTTCCCGACCGCCGCCCGGCGGCCGCGCTACAGCGTCCTGGACTGCCGCTCGAGCCGCGCGGCCCTGGGGCTCGAGCCCCGCCACTGGCGCCACGGCCTGCGCGCGATGCTGGCCGAGCTGCGGGAGGCCGAGGGTGGCTGAGAATGGCTGAGCGCCCGGGCGCCCGGCTGCTGGTCACCGGCGGCGCCGGCTTCATCGGCGCCAACTTCGTCCACTCCTGGCTCGGCGGGCATCCCGGCGATCGGGTGGTCGTGCTGGACGCGCTGACCTACGCCGGCAACCTGGCCAACCTGGAGGGGCTCCGCGAGCATCCGGGTCTCTCCTTCGTCCACGGGGACATCCGCGATCGGGAGCGGGTCGAGCGGCTGCTGCGCGACGAACGGATCGACACCGTCGTGCACTTCGCGGCGGAGTCGCACGTCGACCGCTCGATCTCCGGGCCGGATCCGTTCCTCGACGTCAACGTGCTCGGGACGCACACCCTGCTCAAGGCCGCCCGAGCGGTGTGGCTCGACGACGGCGCGGGTGCCGCCGGCCGCCGCTTCCACCACATCTCGACCGATGAGGTCTACGGCTCGCTCGGGCCGGACGATCCGCCCTTCACGGAGACCACCGCCTACGCTCCCAACTCTCCCTACGCGGCGAGCAAGGCGGCCGCCGACCACCTGGTGCGCGCCTACCACCACACCTACGGGCTGCCGGTCTCCCTCAGCAACTGCTCCAACAACTACGGCCCCTACCATTTCCCGGAGAAGCTGATCCCGCTGTCGATCGTCAACCTCCTGGAGGGCCGGGAGCTACCGGTCTACGGCGACGGGCTGAACGTGCGCGACTGGCTCCACGTCGAAGACCACTGCCGGGCGATCGAGCTCATCCTCGACCGCGCCCCGGCCGGCGCCGCCTACAACATCGGCGGCGAGAGCGAGAAGACGAACCTGGAGGTCGTGCGCTCGATCTGCGCCGGCCTCGACCGGCTCTTCGCCGACCGCCCGGAGCTCGCCGAGAGCTACCCCGCCTGTCCCGCGGCGCGGGGCGGGCGCTGCGAAGAGCTCATCGCCTTCGTTCGCGACCGCCCCGGGCACGACCGCCGCTACGCCATCGACGCGCGCCGCATCGCCCGCGATCTCGGCTTCCGGCCCCGGATCGCCTTCGAGGACGGCCTCACCCGCACGATCGCCTGGTACGTCGATCACTCCGCGTGGTGGCGGGCGGTGATGGACGAGTCGTACCGGCAGTGGGTCGAGCTGCACTACGCGGCGGAGAAGCGCTCCCCTTGAGCGACGGGCTCGCCCGCGAAGAGCCGCCGCCTCGCCTCGCCCGCCGCCGCGCCGCCGTCCGGCTGGCCGCCGCGGGGATCCTCTCGCTGCTGGCGGGGATCGGACTGCCGATCGCCGGGGACGATCCGCTGCGCCCCACCCTGGTCGCGCTGCCGCTGGTCCTCGCCGCCCTCCTGGAGATCGGCCGCTGGGCCGAGGACCGGGGCGGCCGGCGGACGCCGCCGGCCGTGCGCCGGGCCGAGGTCGTTCTCCTCGTCGCCCTCTGCCTGGTGGGGATCGGCAGGGGCAGCCTCGGCTTCCGCTATCCGGAGCCGGTGGTCAGCGGCTGGGTCGCGGCCGGATTGCTCCTGCTTCTGGTCCACCGGCTCGGACGCCTCCTCCTCGCCCTGCGGCCGGTCCTCGGCCGGAGGGTCACGGGGCCGCCCCCCGCGGCCTTCTTCTTGCTGCCGCTGGTCGCATACCTGGCGCTCCTTCCGTGGTCGGCCTTCCACCACGCGCCCGACGGAGACGAGCCGTGGTACCTGCTGCTCGCCCACAGCCTGGCCTGGGACCTCGACGCCGACCTCGCCGACAACTACGCGCGGGGCGACTCCCTGCGCTTCATGGACCGCCGCATCGGCCCGCAGCCGGGGGACCCGGTCGGGCCGGAGGGCGAGAGGTACTCGCGCCACAGCCTCCTGCTGCCGCTGCTGCTGGCGCCGTTCTACCTGGTCGCGGGCCGGGTCGGAGCACTGGCCGCGATGGCGGCTCTCGCCGCCGCGGTGGCCTGGATGACGCTGCGGCTCGCCGGCCGCTACTGGGACCGGCGACCGGGCGAGGCGCTCGCGGCCTACGGGACGCTGGCGTTCGCCCCGCCCCTCGTGATCTACGTCTCCCAGGTCTGGGTGGAAGTGCCGGCGGCGCTGCTGGCGACGATCGCGCTCGACCGGATCTTCGCCCTGGAGTCGGAAGAGCGGCGGGGCGGCCGGCGCGATTGGCTGCTGCTGGCCGGCGCGCTGGCCCTGCTCCCCCTGCTCAAGCTGCGGTTCGCGCTGATCGCCGCCGGCCTCGTCGGCGTGGCCTGGCTGCGCGTCGAGCGGGCGCGCAGAGGGGTGCTCGCGCTCGTGGCGCTCCTGGCCGCGGCGGGCGGGGCGATCCTCGTCCACAACGCCGTGCGCTACGGCCACCCCTTGCGCCACCAGCGGTGGGCGGAGCTGACCGGACTGCACCAGCAGCCGCTCCCGGCCTACGCGAAGGGGGCGACCGGCCTGCTCTTCGACTGCGCCTTCGGCCTGTTCGCGGTGGCGCCGATCTGGTGCCTGCTGCTGCCGGCCGCGCTGCTCCTGATCCGATCGAAGGCGCGGCTCGCGGCCGACCTGGCCCTCGTCTTCGCGCCCTACCTGCTGGTGCTGGCGCCGCGCGGCTCCTGGCACGGCTCCTGGGCGCCCCCCTTCCGCTACGGCCTCGTCATCCTGCCGATGCTCGCCGTCGCCCTGGTGCCGCTGCTCGCCCAGCGGCGGCGGCCGGCGGCGCGGGGCGCGCTCGCGGGCCTGGCGCTGGCGACCCTCGCCCTGACGGTCGTCTGGATCGTCCTGCCGAACTGGAGCTTCCATTTTCCGGACGGCAGCAACCGGGTGATCGATCACCTCGCCGCCGGGCTCGGCGGCGACTTCGTGCGGCTGTTTCCGAGCTTCGTGCGGCCCCGGCCGGCGACCTGGCTCTGGCCGCCGGCCGTCGCCCTGGCGCTCTGCGGCCTCTGGTGGCTGCCGGGCCGCCGCCGGCGCCGAGGGGCGCTCGTCGGCGTCGCTCTTCTCCTCGCCGCCGCCGCCGCGCTGCCGGTGGCGGCCCACCGCCTGGTCACCGGCCGGGTCGAGCTGGAGGACGTCTGGGTCCGCAAGCGCGGGGGCGAGATCTACCCCGAGCGGTGGGCCCCGGCCCGCGAGCGCGAGCGGGGCGGCTGGCGGATCGCGCCGGGGGACTCGCTGGAGGCGCCGGTCGTGCCGGGCTCGGGGAGGGTCGAGATCGCGCTCGACCTGCACGTTTCGCCGGGCGCGCCCGAGGGGCTCGCGATCGAGGTGCTGGCCGGGGACCGCCGCGTCGCGACGGCCGCCCTGCCGCGGCCCCCGGGCTGGCGGGAGCTGCGCCTCCCGCCCCTCGAGTGGCCGCCCGGCGCCCGGCAGCTGGGCCTGCGCCTCGCGGCGCCCGCCGAGGCGCCGGCGGCGCCGGCGGTGATCCTCGACGGCGTCGACCTGCGCTGGCTCCCCGCGGTTCCGGACGCGGGGGAGCCGCCGCCGCGCCGTCGGAGCGGCGACCCGGGCTCTCCCTGAGGCCGCCGCGCTCCATCGGCTGTGGTAATCTACGCGCCCCGGAAGCAACAGGCGGCCATCAACCACCGTGTCGGATCTGAACGAAGACTCGCGGATCTACGTCGCGGGCCACCGGGGCCTTGTCGGCTCGGCCATCCAGAGGCGTCTTCGCAGCGCGGGATGCTCCAACCTGCTGACCGCCGACCGGGCGGAGCTCGACCTGCGCGACCAGTCGGCCGTGAATCGGTTCTTCGAGGCCGAGCGCCCCGAGCTCGTGTTCGTGGCCGCCGGCACGGTGGGCGGGATCCTGGCCAACACGAGCCGGCCGGCGGAGTTCATCTACGACAATCTCATGATCCACGCCACCGTGGTGGACGCCGCGTACCGCTTCGGGGTGAAGAAGCTCCTCTACCTGGGAAGCTCCTGCATCTACCCCCGCGACTGTCCGCAGCCGATGAAGGAGGAGTACCTGCTGGCAGGGCCCCTGGAGTCGACGAACGAGCCCTACGCGGTGGCCAAGATCTCGGGCATCAAGCTCTGCCAGTCCTACCGGCGGCAATACGGCTGTCGCTTCATCTCGGTGATGCCGACCAACCTGTACGGACCCGGAGACAACTTCGATCTCCAGTCCTCTCACGTGCTGCCCGCTTTGATCCGCAGATTCGACGAAGCGAAGCTGCTGGGTCTACCCTCGGTGACCGTCTGGGGCACCGGGACCCCCCGCCGCGAGTTCCTCCACGTCGACGACATCGCCGATGCCTGTCTCTTCCTGATGCGCGAGTACGATGACGAGCTGCACATCAACGTGGGGACCGGCGAAGACCTCACCATTCGGGAGCTCGCCGAGCTGGTCGGCGAGATCGTCGCTCCCGGGGTGAAGCTCGACTTCGATACCTCGAAGCCGGACGGCACTCCCAGAAAACTGCTGGACGTTTCCCGTCTGCGCTCGCTGGGCTGGCGTCATCGGATCGATCTGCGTCAGGGCATCGAGCAGACCTACCGCTGGTACGTGGAGCACCAGCCGCGGCCGGCCGCCGCGCGGTAGGCCGGCGAAGCCGCGGCCGACGGCGGCGGCCGGGCTCGCCGCGGAGAGGACCGACCCCCTCGGCGCGCGGGCGCGGCTTGAGCGAGGCGGGCTCGGGGCCGAGGCCGACTTCCGCCTCGATTTCACCCCGGGGCTTCCCGGGGAGCCTTGACAGCGCCCCTCCCGGTCCGTAGAATCTCTAGCACTCACCTTCGACGAGTGCTAACAGAGGTCGGAGATGGGCGTTGTAAGTAGTTCAAAACCGGAAACTTAAGAGCCAGTGGCAGAAGGAGGTAGCGAATCGTGGCAGTGAAAGTGCGTCCTTTGCACGACCGAGTGCTGGTCAAGCGGATCGAGCCCCAGGAGCAGGTCCGGGGCGGAATCATCATTCCCGACACCGCCAAGGAGAAGCCCCAGGAGGCCGAGGTGGTTGCCGTCGGCCCGGGCAAGATCCAGGAGGACGGCAAGCGCCAGCCGATGGACGTCAAGGCCGGCGAGCGCATCCTCATCGGCAAGTATTCGGGCAGCGAGATCAAGATCGACGAAGACGAGTACGTCATCCTGCGCGAGGACGAGATCCTCGCCGTGGTCGCCGCCTGAGGTCGGCCGCAGCCCGCAATCGACACCCTACGCAAGAGATCACAGGAGGCAGAAGAGACATGGCAGCAAAGCACATTACCTATTCCGAGGAGGCCCGCGCCGCGGTCCTCAAGGGAGTCAACAAGCTCGCGGACGCCGTTCGCGTGACCCTCGGCCCCAAGGGCCGCAACGTGGTCATCGAGAAGAAGTTCGGGTCGCCCACGATCACCAAGGATGGCGTCACCGTCGCCAAGGAGATCGAGCTCCCCGATCCGCTGGAGAACATGGGCGCCCAGATGGTGCGCGAGGTCGCGTCGAAGACCTCGGACGTGGCCGGTGACGGCACCACCACGGCGACCGTGCTCGCCCAGGCGATCTTCCGCGAGGGCTCGAAGAACGTCACCGCCGGCGCCAACCCGATGGAGGTCAAGCGCGGCATCGAGCTCGCCGTCAAGGCGGCCGTGGCGGCCATCGACGAGCA
>JBFJMD010000131.1:0-6621 GCA_041634115.1 Thermoanaerobaculia bacterium
GGCTCTTCTGCTCCGTCCGCCAGGCGAGGTCGCCGGCGGTCTTCTCGAGCACCCGGCGGACGAGCGCCATGTCCGAGCCGTAGACCACCCCGACCGCGGTGCGAAGGCGAAACAGCGAGTCGCGAAAGGTGTAGTTCTTGACCGTCGACTGAACGAGGCTCGAGTTGGGGATGAGCAGGTCCTCCTCGTCGAGGGTGCGCGCCACCGTGGCCCGGATCCCCATGTCCCGCACCCGGATGAGCTGGCCCTCGACCTCCAGCACGTCGCCGGGCTTGATCGAGCGCTCCATCAGCAGGATCACGCCCGAGACGAAGTTGGCGGTCATGTTCTGCATCGCGAAGCCGAGCCCCACCGCGAAGACCGCGCCGGCGGCGAACAACCCGGTCAGGTTGATGCCGATGGTGTGCAGCCCGACCCCCAGGCCGATGGCCAGGATCGTGTAGTGGAGCAGCCGCGCCGCCACCCCGACGGTGCCCTCGTCGGTCACGCCCCGGGAATCGAGCACGCGGCGCAGACCGCGGCGCAGCAGGCGCGAGATCAGCAGCGTCGCCGCGCAGATCAACAGGAAGGTGACGACCGTGGCCACCGAGATCTTGGTGCCGCCCACGTCGAAAAGGTGGATGTCGACCAGCGGTACGCCCTCCTTCAATCGCTCCTGCCAGCTCATCGAGATTCCTCCTCTGCCCGTTTCGCCCAAGATAGCAGGTTTCTCCGAAGCCTCCTGCGCTGCGCTCCGCGACTCCCGATAGAATGCTCCGACAGGCGCCGGCACCCGTCCGCCGCCCGCCCACGCCATGGAGATTCTCAGCCGCCTGTTCGCCGGAGAGCGTCCGCTGGGCCCCTGGGTCCTGGGGACGCTGGCGATCGTCGCGCTGCTCCTCGCGGCCCGCTATCTCCTCGAGCGGCGCTACCGCGGGGTGCCGGAGGGGCGCTTCCGGGTGCAGCTCCTGATGCTGGGGCTGACACTCGCGGGCCTCCTCGGGGCGATCGTCCTGCTGCCGGTCTCGGACCAGCTCCGCGCCCAGCTCGTCAGCCTCCTCGGCGTCCTGCTGAGCGCCGCGATCGCCCTGTCGTCCACCACCTTCGTCGGCAACGCGATGGCCGGGATCCTGCTGCGCATCGTCGGCAGCTTCAAGCTCGGCGACTTCCTGCGGGTGGGCGACTACTTCGGCCGCGCCTCGGAGCGCGGGCTCTTCCACACCGAGATCCAGACCGAGAACCGGGACCTGACCACCCTGCCCAACCTCTATCTCGTCACCCAGCCGATGACCGTCGTGCGCGCCACCGGCACGATCATCTCGGCCAGGGTCTCGCTCGGCTACGACGTGGAGCGGACGCGGGCCGAGGAGCTGCTGCTCGCGGCCGCCGGGGAGGCCGGCCTCGAGGACCCCTTCGTCCAGATCCGGGAGCTGGGCGATTTCTCGGTCTCCTACCGGGTGGCCGGGCTGCTGACCGAGGTCAAGCAGCTCATCTCGGCGCGCTCGCGGCTGCGGGCGAAGGTGCTCGACTCGCTCCACGGCGGCGGCGTCGAGATCGTCTCCCCCACCTTCATGAACACCCGCGCCCTGGCCGAGGGAAAGAGGATCATCCCGGCGGCCGGCGAGAGCGCGACGATCGAGGAGCCGGAATCGGCGCCCGAAGACGTGGTCTTCGACAAGGCCGACGAGGCGGAGAGCCGCGAGCAGGTGGCCGCCGAGCACGGCGACCTGGACGAGCGGGCGAAGCGCCTGCGCGAGCGCCTGAAGGAGGCCGCGGACGGGGACGAGAAGGAGCGGCTCGAGCGCGAGCTGGAGTCGCTCTCCGAGGAGCGCGAGCGGCTCGCGGCGGAGCTGCAGCGCAAAGAGGAAGAGGCCGCGAAGGAGGAGTAGCCCCTGCGGGCGCGCGTCATGGGCAGCTGGCTGGAGATCCTGCGAGAGAGCCTGGAGGCGGAGGGTCTCCGTCTGCTGGCGGCGGCGCCGCGCATCGCCGCCGCGCTCGTGGTCCTGGCGGTGTCGATCTGGATCGGCGCCATCCTCGGCCGCGGCGTCGCCGTGCTGCTCGAGCGCGGCGGCCTGACCCCCACCCACAAGGTCTTCTTCCGGCGGCTCACGCGCTGGCTCGTGGGCCTCGTCGGGCTCGCCGTCGCCCTCAACCTGCTGGGGCTCTCCGGGGCCGCCGCCGGCCTGCTCGCCGGCGGCGGCATAACCGCGATCGTCCTCGGCTTCGCCTTCCGCCAGATCGGCGAGAACTTCCTCGCCGGCTTCTTCCTCGCCTTCAGCCGCCCCTTCAACGTCGGCGACCTGATCCAGTCCGGGGAGCTGGAGGGCGTGGTGCGCAAGATCGAGCTGCGCTCGACCCACATCCGCACCGCGGACGCGCGCGACATCTTCATCCCCAACTCGCGGATCTTCAACGAGCCGCTCGTCAACTTCACCCGCGACGGCCTGCGGCGGCCGGCCTTCCGGGTGGGGATCGACTACGCCGACGACGCCGAGGCCGCCTGCCGGCTGCTCGAGGAGGCGGCCGCCGGGGTGGCCGGGGTGCTCGCCGAGCCGCGGCCGGCGGCGGCGCTGGCGACGCTCGCGCCGCTCTACGTCGAGATCGAGGTCGCCTTCTGGATCGACGCCTTCGGCCTGCCCGAGGGGCGCGGGCTGCCGCGGGTCCGCTCCGAGGTGATGAACGCCTGCCGCGCCGCGCTGCACGCGGGCGGTTTCACGCTCAGCTCGGAAGTCACCTCGAGCGTCTCCGTCTCCGGCCGCCTCGGAGACGGGCCGCCGGGCGGCGGCGGGGCGAGCGGTTGAGTCCCGGCGGCGGATGATGGAAACTGTGGCTCGGCGCGATGGCTGAATCCGACCAGACCGGCGACCGCTCGCCCTCGCAGCCGCGCGTCGCGATGGAGCAGGCGGTCGCGCTGCAGTTCGAGTTCTTCAGCGATTTCATCAACGAGCTGTCCGCGAACATCTCGGAGGGCGGGATGTTCATCCGCAGCCTCTACCCGCGCGAGATCGGCTCGGTCTTCGACTTCGAGTTCCGTCTCGGCGACGACTTCACGCTCGTCGAGGGCAAGGGCCAGGTGGTCTGGGTGCGCCGCGCGGCCGAGGGCGACCGGCGGCCGGCCGGGATGGGCATCCGCTTCCTGGAGATCGACGACAGCAGCCGCAAGGTCATCCAGCGGATGGTCAAGCAGCAGCTCGAAAAGGGCCTCGACGTTTTCGATCTCTCGCGCGAGGCGCCGACGGGCACCACCTACATCGCCCCGCCGCCCGGCTTCGGCGACTCCGAGCCGGCCGACGCGGAGGACGCGGAGGCGGCGCGCGAGGCCGCGGCCCGGGCGATCGGCGCCGGCCTGAGCGAGGCGAGCCGGGCGCAGCGCGCCTTCGAAGCCGCCCTTTCGACCGAGCTCGAGCGCCATCGCCACGCGGCGGGCGAGCGGGAGGCCGAGCTCGCGGGCGACCTCGAGGCGTCGCGCGAGCAGGTCGCGCGGCTGTCGGACGCCATCGACACCGCGGTCAAGAAGGAGACCGCCCTGCGGCGGCGGATCGACGAGCTCGAGCGGAGCCTGGAGGAGAGCGCGGCCGCGAGCCGGGAGCTGGAGGCGAGTCGCGACGAGCTCTCCGCCGGCGAAGAAGAGCGGGCCCGGGCCCTGGAGCGGGCCGAGGCCGCCCGCGCCGAGCTCGAAGCCCGGCTCGAATCGGAGACCGGGGCCGCCGCCGAGCGCGTCGCCGAGCTCGAGACGGCCCTGGAGGCGGCGGAGGCCCGGGCCGCCGAGCGCGAGGCCGCCGAGACCGCGGCCGCCGAGCTGAACGAGCGCCTGGCCGAGCTCGAGGCGGAGCTGACGACCGAGAGGGAGGCCGCCGGGAGCGCCGCCGCGCGCGTCGCCGAGCTCGAGGCGGCCCTGGAGGCGGCGGAGGCCCGGGCCGCCGAGCGCGAGGCCGCCGAGACCACGGCCGCCGAGCTGAACGAGCGCCTGGCCGAGCTCGAGGCCGCCGGCGCGACCGCCGAAGCGCGGGCCGCCGACCTCGAGCGCCGGCACGCCGACTTCGAGAGCGCGCGCGCCGAGCTCGAGGCGGCCCTGGAGGCGGCAGAGGCCCGGGCCGCCGAGACGGCGGCCGCCGAGGCCGCCGCCGCCGAGCTCGAGGGGCGAGTCGCCGAGCTTCAGACCGCCGCCGAGGAGGCCGACGCGCGAGCCGCCGAGCTCGAGCGCGGGCACGGCGACATGGAGCGCCAGCGCGCCGACCTCGAGTCGCGGCTGACCGCCGAGCGGGAGGCCGCCGAAGCCGCCCGGCTGGAGGCCGAGGAGGCCTCGCGCTCGACCGCCGAGCGGCTCGCGAGCCTGACCGCGGCGCTCGCCGCCGCCGAGGAGGCGAAGGCCGCCGCCGCCGAGGAGGCCAGCGCCCTGGCCGCCGAGGCCGAAGCGGGGCTCGAGGAGCGCGTCCGCGAGCTCGAGGCCGACCTGCGTCGGGCGGAGATCGAGCGCGGCAACGCGGTCGAGGAGATCCGGGCCACGGCGGAGGCCACGGAGCTCGGCCTGCGCGACCGCCTCGGCAAGGCCGAGGAGGCGCTCGCGGCGGCCGAGGAGTCGCGCGAGGGCGCCATCGCGGCGGCCCGCGCCGAGGCCGAGAGCGAGGTGAGCGACCGGATCGCCGAGCTCGAGGCCGCCCTGGCCGAGGCCGAGCGCGCCGGGCGGGAGGCCGCCGAGGAGCTGCGGGCCGAGGCCGCCGAGACCGCGGGCGCGCTGAGCGCCCGGACCGCCGAGCTGGAGGCGGCGCGGGCCGAGGGCGAGAAGCTCGAGGGCGAGCTGGGCGAGCGCATCGCGGACCTCGAGGCGCGGCTCGAGTCCGCCGAGACGGCCCGGCGGGAGGCCGAGGCGAGCGCCGAAGAGGCGCGCGGCGGCGCCCGCGAGCTCGAGTCGGAGCTGCGCGAGCGGATCGGCCGGCTCGAGAGCGACCTGGAGGAGGCGAGGCGGCGCGACGCCGAGGGCGAGACGGCGCGGGCCGAGCTCGAGGCGGCGCTCGACGAGGCCGGCGCGGAGGCGCGTGCGAACGAGGAGACGGCGGCGGCGCTCATCGCCGAGCTGGAGGCCGGCCTCGCCGCCGCCTCCAGCGCGGGCGAGGAGCGCGAGCGGGAGCGTCAGGCCGCCGCGGCCACCGCGGCCGAGCGGCAGGCCGAGCTGACGCGCCGGCTCGAGGAGCTCGAGGCCGAGCTCTCCGGCCTGCGCGACGGCGCGGAGGTGCGCGAGCGCGAGCTCGCCTCGGAGCTCGAGGCGGCGGCCGCGGTGCGCGCCGAGCTGGAGGAGCGGATCGCCGCCGAGGAGCGCGGGCGGCGCGAGGCGGAGGAGGCCTCGGAAGGGACCTCCGCCGAGCTGGCGGCCGCGCTCACCAGCCTCGACGAGGCCGCCGAGCGCGAGGCCGAGCTCGCCGAGTCGAAGACCGGCCTCGCAGCGGCGCTCGAAGAGGCGCGCGCGGAGGCGGCGTCGCTGCGCGAGGACGGCGAGCGCCGGGTGGCCGAGCTCGGCGCCGCTCTCGCCGCCGCCGAGGCCGCGCAGCAGGCCACGGAGGGCGAGCGCGAGGAGGAGGCCGCCGCCGCGGAGGAGCGGGAGTCCGAGCTGCGCCGGCGGATCGGCGAGCTCGGGGACGAGCTCTCGGGGCTCCGCGAGAGCTCCGAGCGCCGCGAGCGGGAGCTGGCCGCGCGTCTCGAATCCGTCCAGTCGGAGCGCGCCGAGCTGGCCGAGAAGCTCGCGGCCGAGGAGGCCGACCGCGCCGAGCTCGCCGAAGGGCTCGCGGCCGAGGAGACGGCGCGCGCCGAGCTGGCCGAAAGGCTCGCGGCCGAGGAGACGGCGCGCGCCAAGCTGGCCGAGAAGCTCGCGGCCGAGGAGGCCGGCGGCGCCGAGCTGGCCGAGAAGCTCGCGGCCGAGGCGGCGGCGCGGGCCGGGCTGGCGGGCGAGCTCGAGACCGCGGCGCGCGAGAAGACCTCGCTGCGCGAGGCGCTCGAGGCCGCCGAAGGCGCGCACCGGGAAGAGCGGACGCGGGCGCGGCAGGCCGAAGCCGAGCTGTCGGGCGAGCTCGAGCGGGCCCGGGAGGAGCTCGGCCGCTCGGAGACCGCGCTCGAGGCGATGGCCCGCAAGGTGGCCGCCGGCTCGGAGGCCCGCGACGCCGCGATGCACGAGATCGGCGCCCTCCGCGACCGGATCCAGGGCACGGAGAGCGAGCTCCAGCGCCTCGCGGCCGCCGGCGCCACCGGCCGCTCCGGCGCGCTGCGCCGCCTCTCCGAGAGCCTGGCCGAGAGCGGCGACCGGAGCCGGCGGCTGGAGCAACGGCTCGCGGAGCAGGGGGCGGCGCCGGCGGCCGAGGTCCTGCGCGCCGGCCGGCGGCCGCGGCGCGCTCGCCGGATCGCCGGGATCGCGGCGGCGCTCGCGGCGGTGCTCCTCGGGCTCGGATTCCTGGCGACCTACCTGGGCTACTGGCCGCTCGGCGACCCCGGCGCCTCGACGGCGGGCGAGCCGACGGCGGCCGAACGGCCGGCGCCCGCGGCGGAGCCCCGGACCGACCCCGGGGCGGCGACCGGGGAGCCCCCGGCGCCGGCCGAAGCGGCCCCGGCCCCGAGCGAGCCCGCCCCGGTCCCGGCCGTGCCCCCACCCGCCCC
>JBFJMD010000132.1:0-6570 GCA_041634115.1 Thermoanaerobaculia bacterium
CTCCTGAAGTCGGGTGCCGATCTCGCCCTCCAGCCCCTGGCCGTGTTGCCGGTCGCCCTCAGGCGTCCGGTGGCGCTCGCCGCCCGGGCCGCGCTGGATTTCACGGCGACCATGCCCCTGGTCACGCTGCAGGCGCTGCGCCAAGCGAGCGAAGCGCTCGATCGCCTGAGCTCCCGCGGCGCCGACCGCGAGGACCTCGGCTCGCGGCGGCGCCGCGAGTCGGGCTAGACGCGCGGGAGCGGCGATGTCGGCCCGCATCTGCATCCTGGGTGCCGGCTACGCGGGGCTGAGGACCGCGCGGGACCTGGCGGGCGCCGTGCGCCGGGGTGAGATCGACGTCGAGGTCACCCTGGTCGACCGGAACCGGAGGCACGAAGTCGTGACCCTGCTGCACCAGGTCGCGACCGACGACCTGCCCGAGACAACGGCCAGTCTGTCGCTCGACGAGCTCCTGCCGGGCCGGAGCGTGAAGATCGTCGAGGCCGAGGTCGCGGCCATCGAGCCCGACACGCGTCACGTCCGCACCAGCGCCGGAGAGCTGGCCTACGACTACCTGGTCATCGGCCTGGGCTCCGAGCCGACGTCGCCCCCGATCCCGGGTCTCGATCGCGCCCTCCGCCTGCGCCGATGGGAGGACGCCATCCGTCTGCGCGAGCACGTGCGCGGCGTCTTCCGCGACGCCGGGCGCCGTCCGGCGGCCGACCCGGAGCGCCTTCTCACCCGTCTGGTGGTGGTGGGCGGCGGCTTCACCGGCTGTCAGGTCGTCGGCGAGCTGGCCCACTGGTCGACCGAACTGGCCGACCGGCATCGCGTCCCGATCGACGACGTCCACCTGGTGCTCGTCGAGTCGGGCCGCCGTCTGCTGCCCGGCTGGGACGAGCCGTCGAGCCGTGAGGCCGAGCGGGTGCTGCGGCGAAAGGCGGTCGACGTGCGCACCGGCGTGCGGCTGGCGCGGATCGCCGAGGACGTCGTCGAGCTCGACGACGGCAGCTCGCTCGCCTCCCGCACCGTCGTCTGGACGGGCGGCATCCGGGCGCTCGCTCTGCTCGCCGAATCCGGCCTGCCGACCGCCGCCCAGGGCCGCCTGGCCGCCGACGCCTACCTCCGCGTCGTCGGCCGGCCGCGCATCTTCGCGATCGGCGACTCGGTGGCCGCTTCCGACGGCCGAGCGCTGCCCGCGACCGCCGCCTACGCGCAGCGGCAGGGCGCCTACGTGGCGCGGGCCCTCGTCGCCGAGGTTCGCGGCAGGCCGCTGGGTCCCTACCGCCCGATCCCCCTCGGCATGGTGGTCTCGCTCGGCGGCGACGACGCCGTCGGCGACGTGCTCGGAATCCCGGTCGAGGGCAGCGCCGCCGCGCTGCTCAAGCAGGGCGTCGAGGCGTCCTATCTGCAAGGTCTTCGCGGCCGGGGCTAGCCCGTCCCGCGGCCGAATTGACCGCCTCGAACCCCCTCTGCTAGATTTCGACCCAGCCAAGCGCAAGAAAAGTGGGTGACGGCGCCACGGAGGGTCGCGCGAACGCGCGGACCCCGGAGGTGCTTTTCCCGGAACCCGAAGGGAGGTTCTCTGATGTTCGGATTCTTCAAGCCGAAAGCCGAAGCCGAGGCGCTGGTCGAGAAGCGTTTCGCGATCATGGAGTTCTACGGGCAGAACTGGGATCCCGGGAAGCTCGCCCTGGAGCAGGACGGCGCTCTCGACCACCTGGCGTATTGGGCGAAGCTGATCGTGGAGGGAACGGTGCTGCTGGCCGGGCCGTGGGAGAACTTCGAGGCCGCCTGGGTGGTGCTCTCCGACAAGGTCACGACCTGGGATCAGGCCTGCGCGATCGCGGAGGGCGATCCGTGGGCGAAGTCCCGGCAGGTCGAGGCCATCGTGCAGCTCTGGAACACCAACCCGCTGCTTCCCTAGAGCGCGGCGGGGAAGTTCTCGCTCGTCAGGACCTCGCAGAGCTGAAACTGGTGCCGCCGCTCGTGCAGCGCCATCCACTCGACCAGGTCCGGAACGTTCATCTCACCCAGTAGCGGCTGGACGAAGATCATCCGGGTGAAGTCGAGATCGGCGTTCTCGCTCAGCAGGGCCTCGGTCTCGGCCAGGGAGCTCGCCAGCTCGCGGCGCAGCTCGTCGCCGGGCCGGAAGGGCCGCGGCGTCACGTTGTCGGGGTTCTGCAGCGGAACCAGCCGGGTGAGGGTGGCGCGGCTCCTCACCCAGGAAGGCAAGAACATGCCGACGAAGTTGAGCGGCGCCTCGAAAAGTGCGAAGAGCGGCTTGGGAATGTTGAAGATCGAGATGTTCACGACCTCCAGGGTCTGGCGCACGACCGGCTCGCGCCCCTGCCGGGCGAGGCCGATCAGCCGCTCGATGTCGTTCCGGTTGAAAGCCTCGGCGCGCATCATGTGATCCACGACCTCGCCGACCGACCACCTGCCGGCCGCCGGCCGGAAGTCGAGCTCCTCCTGGGACAGGCCGGCGATGAGCGACAGGGTGCGGCCGCGCGTCGCGCGGAAGAGGTCGAGCTCGGCTCCGATGGCGCTCATGCTGGTTCGTTCCTTCGCGATCGCCCCGCGCTCAGCGCCCGGGAAACCCGCCGTCGGTCAACACGTCGCAGATCTGGCCCTGATGACGCTGTTCGTGCGAGGCGAGGAAACGCAGGATGCCCGCCAGGTCGGCCTTGCCGAGCAGGGGGTCCCGCCGGTAGAGCTTGCGGTAGTCGAGATCGGCGTTCGCCTCGATCAGCGCTTCGGTCTCCTCGAATGATTCGCGCAGCCCCGCCCGCAGCTCGTCTCCCGGACGCCCACGGCGCGGCACCGCCGACCGCGGAGTCTCGATCGGGATGAACCGGATGCGGCCCAGAAAGTCGCGGACCGGGTCGGTGATCAGGGAGCTGCCGAACCAGAGCGGGATCTCGGCCAGCGCCAGGAGCGGCTGCGGGACAAAGGGGAACGAGACCCCCAGGTCGCGCAGGCTCCGCGAGATGACCGGCTCGGCCCCGCTGCGGGCGAGCTGGATGAGCCGGGCGATGTCCTCGCGGCTCAACCGGTCGGAGAGGATCAGGTGATCGGCCACGTGCCCCACCGACCACGACCCGGGCGACGGCGGGTAGTCGAGCTGCGCCTGGGTCAGTGAGCGCACCAGGACGAGCGTCCTGGCCCTCGTCGAGCGGTGCAGCTCCAGCGCGCGCTCGAGCGCCCCCTCCATCACCGTCTCAGCAGCCGCCGCAGCCAGGAGCGCAGCCGGTTTCGCATCTCGTAGCGCACCGAAGAGCGGAGCAGATCGTGCGCCCGCAGGCCGCCGTAACGGACCATGGTGAAGCGATCCTGGCCGAGGACCGACCCCGCCCGCCGGGCGAAGCGCAGCCCGCCGCCCACCGTCACGATGCCGTCCTCCTCCGGCAGGAAGAGGATCGTGTCCGGCAGCATGGAGGGCTCCATCAGGTCGCACTCCGCCATGTAGCCCTCGATCGAGCTGATGTAGGTCGACGGCAGGGCGCGCAGCGACTGGGGGTCGACCGTCACCAGGCGATTCTCGTCCGGCTGGTCGCTCAGGTAGTCCACGCCCCACGTCGTGTCGAGCGGGAAGTTGAGCTCCAGCGCGCTCTTGGCCAGCGGCCGCAGCAGGGTGACCGGCGGAAACGCCCAGAACGGCAGCCGGCGCAGCTCCCAGACCGCGTCGATGGCGGCGATCTCGATCGGATTGCCCGGTCGTCCGTTCGGCTTGAACGCGGGGGCGATGAGGATCAGTCCCTTCAGTGCCTCGATCGACCTGCGCCGGCAGCGGCGAACGGTGTCGATCGAAAGCAGCCCTCCGAGGCTGTGTCCCATGAGCACCAGCGGCTTGTCGTTCGCCGCCCATCGCGAGGAGAGCAGCTCGTCGAACACGCGATCCGCCTGGGCGAAGTGATGCAGCACGCGGGTGGTCATCAAGACGTTGTACTCGATCGAGCGCACCTTGAGCTGCAGGCGGGGATCGTCGGCCTCGCGCCGGCTGATCGCCCGCGCCACCTCGCCCGGGTTGCCGTTCGCCGCCAGATAGGCCTCCTTCAACCACCAGGTCTCCTCGAGGTCCGCCTCCCGCCCGCCGTGGCCGGCGAGGTCGAACAGGATCGTCCGGTAGCCCTCCTTGGCCAGCCACACCGCGTTGTGGAACTGGCGCGCGGCGTGATCCGTCAGCCCGTGCATGAAGAAGATGTTGGCCGCCGTCTCTCCCTTGCGGGGGGCGGTGACGTAGACCCGCTCGTCGTCCACCTCGTAGTACGCCAGGTCGACGTCGCCGGCCTCGAGGACCCGCAGCGGCTTCCGATCGAAGATTGCCTCGCCCATCCATCCTCCTCTCGCTCCCCGCGGCCCGGCGGCGGCGCCAGCCTCCCCACGCGCGGGATGTCGAATGCGACTCCCGCCGCGTCCGTCAGGCCTCGGAGACGATTGCCTGGCCGCAGTATATCGGCCGGCGGAGGAATCGCCCAGCCGGCCGCCCGCGACCGGCGGCGCGGCTGGTTTGCTAGAGTCCAGGCTTACATCTCAGTCACGAGAGGTCGGCCGTGAAGACCTGCCCCTACTGCCGCGAGGAGATCAAGGACGACGCGATCAAGTGTCGTTACTGCTCGTCGGCGCTCCTTCCGGCGACCGCGGAGTCTCGGTCGGAGAAGGACGAGGTCACCTACGTCATCGACCGCGGTCTCCTTCGCTTCGGCAAGTTCGCCGGGGCCGTCCTCGCCATCTTCCTCGCCGTGGGGGCTTTCTTCTACGGCTTCGACCTCAAGCAAGCCGCGACAGAGATCCGCGGAACCCAGGAGGAGACCGAGCGCTCCAAATCGGAGATCGAGAAGACGGTGGCCGAGGCGGACGCCGTCAAGCAGGAGCTGGAGGCCATTCGGGCCGAGATCCGGGAGGCCCTCGACGAGATGCGGGGCTCGAGAGCCGGCATCGAGGAGACGATGCGCGAGGCGCGAGAGCTGAGCGACCGGGCCTCGACCGCCCTGGAAGAGGTCGAGACGGTTCGCGAGGACACCTCCGCCACCAGAGACCAGATGCTCGCCCTGAGCCGGGATGCCTCCGAGCTGGTCGGCCAGGCCCGCGAGGAGGTGGAGAACATCCTGAGGCAGGCGGACGTGGCGGATCAGATCGTCACGTCGATCCAGTCGATGCAGGAGAGCCTCATCGGTGAGGCGAGGGCGGTGACTCGGGAGGCGTCCGACGCGTCTCCGGTGGAAAGAGGCCCCTCGGCCCCCAACGATCCTCTCTTTGCCGACCAGTGGTCCTTATTCGACAACGGCAGCGGACCGCTGCAGTCGCCGGGAGGGATCAATCTCCAGCGGCTGTGGTCGAAAAGCCGCGGCAGCTCGGACATCGTCGTCGCGGTGATCAGCACCGGCATCAACCGGGACCATCCCGACCTGCGTGACTCCACGAACCTCGTGCCGGGATACGACCTCGTCTCGAACGTCTCCATCGCCAACGACGGAGACGGCCGGGACGGCGACCCGACGGATCCCGGGGACGGCGCCGAGGCGAACGAGTGCTACCGCGGGTCTCCGGCCATCCCTTCTTCCTGGACCGGCACCCGGACCGCGGGCCTGGTCGGGGCCGTCGCCACCGACAACGGCGAGGGCGTCGCCGGCATCAACTGGTCAGTGAGCGTGCAGCCGGTTCGAGCCCTGGGCAAGTGCGGTGGGACGTCGAAGGACATTGACGACGCCATTCTCTGGTCCGCGGGGCTACCGGTAGACGGCGCTCCGACGAATCCGACCCCGGCGCGGGTGATTCTGCTGGATGGGGGTTCGAGAGGATCCTGTCGAGGCAGGCCGGAGACCCAACAGCGGATCGACGCGGCCTTCGAGGCCGGCTCGCTGATCGTCGCCCCCGCCGGCAACTCGGCCAGCGACGCCGCGGAGTCTGTCTATGCCAGCTGCGACAACGTCCTGGCCGTCGCCGCCAGCGACTACCGCGGGCACCTGGTGAGCCGCTACTCGAACTTCGGCTCGGCCGTGGACCTGCTCGCCCCGGGTGGGGACCTGAACCGCGACGACGACGGCGATGGTGAGCTCGACGGGATCACCGTGCCCGATCCGCCGGACGGGTATCAGTTCCTGAATGGAACGTCGTTCGCCGCCGCCCACGTGGCCGGGGTCGCCGCGTTGGTGCTCGCGCACTCACCCGACCTGGGTCCCGCCGAAGTCGAGATCCTCCTCAAGCGCAAGGCGCTCCCGCGGACCGCCGAGCAGTGCCCTCGACCCTGCGGGGCGGGCCTGCTGAACGCCGATCTCTTCGAATAGTCGCGGCGTCGGGGCGCGGACCCCGGGCCCGCCGCCTACGGCTCGAGATCGAAGGCACCGGCCAGGGTGTCGGCGACGGCGAGGCCGGCGAGGGTGGGCCGCAGGTGGCGGTCCTGGGCGGTGAGCAGGCTCCGGGCGGAGAGCTCTTCGATCACGTTCCCGTTGCCGGCCTCGAGCTCGACGCCGTAGCGCTCGGCGAGAAGGTCGAGGTCGATGCCTTCGGGGGTCCTCAAGCCGAGCATCAGGCGCTCGAGAGCGAGGTCGACGTCGCTCAGGTCTTCCGAGTCCGCCAGCGGGCGCTCGC
>JBFJMD010000133.1:0-6553 GCA_041634115.1 Thermoanaerobaculia bacterium
CTCGAGGGCCTTTCGCTCCGCGGAGAGCGCCGCCGCGAGATCGGCCTCGACCTCGCGCATGCCCTGGGTCGGCGGGCCGTCGAGATCGCGCAGGCCCTCGAAGAGCCAGGAGAATCGCGACAGAAGCTTGGCGCCCCCCTGCCGCCCCGCCAGGACATCGTAGGCGACCTCCGCCTCCGGGTTGTGGATGCGCCCCTCGATCGCCGCGAGCTTCTCGGAGATTTCGCCGCCGAGGGCCAACAGGTCGGCGGCCCGCGGCTCGGCGGCGAGGGCCCCGGCCCGCTCCCGGAGCTGCTCGGCGAGGCCGCGGATCGTCGCCGCCGCCCGCGCGATCCCGGTCATCCGGTCGCGCACCGTGAGGGCGAAGTCGAGCCAGGCCGCGAGATCCTGCGGGGTAGCGTCCGAGCGCGGGTCCGGCTCCACCGTCACCCGGCCCTCGTAGGTCTCCCCCTCGACCGTCAGACGCAGGGCGTAGTCGCCGGGAAGCGCCAGCGGGCCGGAGTAGGGATCGCCGATGTCGATCTTGGCCCCGGGGATCCGCTCGGCCCCCTCCCACGCCAGGTCCCAGACGGCCCGGTTGACGCCGGGCTCGGTGCCCAGGGCGGGCTCGATCTTCTCGTCCGGACGGGTGTCGGGGTCGTCGGGCCCGAAGGGGGACGGCTCCGCGACGCTGGACAGCCGCCGCACCCGCCGTCCGCCGCCGTCGAAGACCTCGAGGCTGACCTCGCCCTCCGGCTTCTTCGCCAGCCAGTAGTGGACGATCGCCCCCGCCGGCGGGTTGTCGCCCGCGCCCTCGCGGCTGCCGTTCGGGGTCGCGGCGTAGCGCCAGCGCACCGCCGGGCGCGAGGAGAAGAGGTGGGCCGGCGCGGCGGCGATCTCCGCCGACATCTCGCGCACCGGCGTCAGGTCGTCGAGGACCCAGATCGAGCGCCCCAGCGTTCCCACCACCAGGTCGTCGCCCTCGACGACCAGATCGACCACCGAGACCGTGGGCATGTCGAGCTCGAGCGGCCGCCAGCTGGCGCCGTCGTCCGCGGAGTAGGCGACGCCGCGCTCGGTGCCGGCGAAGAGCAGGCCCCGTCGCACGGTGTCCTCGCGCACGACGTGGAGGTAGATCTCCTTGTCGAGCGAGCCGGCGAGGCTCTTCCAGCTCTTGCCGTGGTCGGAGGTCTTCCAGAGATAGGGGGCCTCGTCGTCGAGCCGGTGGGCGTCGACCACGACGTAGGCGGCCGCCGGGTCCCAGCGCGAGGCCTCGATCGCCGACACCGTGGCCCAATCGGGGACCCCCTTCGGGGTCACGTCGAGCCAGGTGTCGCCGCCGTCCCGCGTCACGTGCACCCGGCCGTCGTCGCTCCCCGCCCAGATCACGCCGGCCTCGACCGGCGACTCCGCGACCGCGAAGATCGTGCCGTAGAACTCGACCCCGGTGTTGTCGCCGGTGATCGGCCCCCCCGCCCACTGCTGCTTCGACTTGTCGTCGCGGGTCAGGTCGGGGCTGATCGCCTCCCAGGTGGCGCCGCCGTCTCGAGTGCGGAAGAGGACGTTCGCGGCGTGGTAGACGGTCTTCGGATCGTGCGGCGAGATGGCGATCGGCGCCGTCCACTGGAACCGGTAGCGCAGCGCCTCGGCGCTCCAGCCGGAGCCGTTGTCCGGGTAGATGCCGACGTGCGGCGCGGCGCCGGTGCGCCCGTCGTAGCGCGAGATGAAGCCCAGGTACTCGCCGGCCCAGACCGTGTCCGGGTCGGAGGGGTCGGCCGCGATGTGCCCGGCCTCGCCGCCGCCCACCGGGTGCCAGTCGGAGAGCAGCACGCCGCCGCCGTGCAGGCTGTTGCTGGGGCCGGAGACCGTGCCCCAGTCCTGCAGCGTGGCCAGGACCCGATAGGGCCGGCGGGCGTCGGTCGCCACGTGGTAGAGCTGCGAGATCGGCAGCGGCGGCCGGTGCCAGGTCTCGCCCCCGTCGGGGGAGAGCGACACCCCGGCGTCGCTGCCGACGATGATCCGCCGCGGCTCGGTGGGATCGATCCAGAGGTCGTGGTAGTCCCAGCCGCCGGCCTTGACCTGGCGCACCCGCTCGCCCCCGTCCACGGTCTTGAGCATCGGCACCTGCGGGAACCAGACCACGTCGGGGTCGCGGGGGTCGATCGTCAGGTGCATGTAGTACCAGGAGCGCTGGGTCAGGCCGCGGCTCGCGTTGATCCGCCTCCAGCTCTCGCCGCCGTCGTCGGAGCGGTAGAGGCCGCCCTCCTCCGCCTCGATCAGGGCGTAGACCCGGCGCGGATCGGAGGGCGCCACCCGCACCCCCACCTTGCCCCAGATCCCCGCCGGCAGGCCCTTGCCCTCGAGCCGCTTCCAGGTGTCGCCGCCGTCGCGGGAGACGAAGAGGCCGCTGCCCGGGCCACCGCTCGTCATTCCCCAGGGGGTGCGGCGCGTCTGCCAGAGCCCGGCGAACAGGATGCGCGGGTTCGAGGGATCGAAGCAGACGTCCGAGGCGCCGGCCTCCGGCCCCTCGTAGAGCACCCGCTCCCAGCTCGCGCCGCCGTCGGTGGTGCGGTAGACGCCGCGCTCGGGGCCGGGACCGAAGGGGCTGCCGAGGACCGCCGCGAAGGCGACCTCGGGATCGCGCGGGTGGACGATCATCGTCCCGATCTGGCCTTCGGCCTCCCACACGTGGCTCCAGGTCTTGCCGCCGTCGGTGGTCTTGTAGATGCCGTTGCCCTCGGCCACGTTGCCGCGGATGTTGGCCTCGCCGGAGCCGACGTAGACGACGTTGGGATCGCTCGGCGCCACCGCGATCGAGCCGGTCGAGGAGATCGGCTGCTCGTCGAAGACCGGCTTCCACTCGAGGCCGCCGTTCTCGGACTTCCAGACGCCGCCGGCCGCGGTCGCCGCCCACCAGACCAGCGGCTCGCCCGGCACACCCGCGACCCGCGACACGCGGCCGCCCGCGGCCGGTCCCAGCAGCCGGTACTCGAGCGGCGCCAGCGGGTCGGCGGGCGGCGCGGCGTCGGCCGCCGCGGCGGCGGCGGCGGCGGCGAGGGCCGCGAGACCGAGCGCGGCGAGAGGGCTTCTCAGGCGATGGGGCATCGAGATCTCCTTCCCGGGAAAAGCCGGTCAAGCATACGCCAGCCCGGGGCCCGGGCCCGCGTCGAGGTCTAGCGATCGTCCGGGGGGTCGGCCTCGTGGCGGCGCAGCGGCACGAGCAGCGCTAGGAACGCCACCGAGAGGACGGTGGCGAGGCCGAAGATGAAGGGATACGAGGTCGCGTCGGTGATCGCCCCCGAGGCCCATCCCGCCGGCACCTTGCCCCAGACCTCGACCGCGGCGAGCAGCGTGTAGTGGGTGGCGCCGATGCGGCGGTCCACGCGGCTCATCATGTAGGCGAAGAGCGCCGTGGTGAGCGCCCCGCCGAAAAGGTGCTCGGCGCAGGTCACCGCGATCACCCGCTCGGCGGTCGGGGTGACCAGGGAGAGCCACCACTCGCCGGCGACCGGGATCGCCCGCAGCGTCGCCGCGATCCCCAGCGCCTTCAAGAGCGGCAGCTTCGTCGCCAGATAGCCGCCGGCGAAGGAGCCGGCGATCGAGAACAGCATCCCCCAGGTGCCGACCCAGAGGCCGATCTGCTCGCGCCCGAAGCCGGCGTCCACCAGAAACGGCTTGAACATCGTGTCGGCCATGTACTCGCCCAGCTTGTAGGTGCCGATGAAGAGCAGCAGCCAGCCGCCGCCGCGGACCGACAGCGAGCGCTTGAGCAGCGCCAGGATCTCGTCGAGCTTCGGATGGATGAGGGGCGACCCCGGCTTGTGGGGGTCGCGGTGATAGCGCTCGCGGTAGCGCACGGTGACGGCGAAGGAGAGCAGCACCAGCGCCGACATCGAGAAGAAGAGCCCCTCCCAGCCGATCCGGCCGCTGGCCCACACCAGCAGCCCGCCGCCGGTGAGCATGCCGATCTTGTAGCCGACGACCTGGGCGATGTTGCCCTTGCCGAGCTCCGGCAGCTCCAGCAGGTCGACCGCCAGGCCGTCCACCGCGATGTCCATGGTGGCCGCGAAGAAGTTCATGAGCAGCACCAGGAAAAGGACCAGGCCGAGGCCGCGCGCCGGCGGCACCAGGGCGGCGATCGCGCAGGCCGCCGCCAGGCCGAGCTGCATCGGCAGGATCCAGGAGCGCCGGCGGCCCAGGCGCTCCGAGCTGTAGCGGTCGACCAGCGGCGCCCAGAAGACCTTGAGCATCCAGGGCACCGAGAGCGCCGTCGCCAGGCCGATCGCGGTCAGCGACACCCCGGCGTCGCGCAGGTAGACGGGCAGCGCGGTGGCCTGGAATCCGAAGGGGAGGCCCTGGACGAAGTAGAGCGCCCAGAGGATGCCCAGCTTGCGAAGCGTGCCCGGCGACAGCCGCACGTCGCGCATTCTACGCGCAGGCGCCGAGCCCGGCCGGCGGCGAAGCGATCAGTTCGGGGAGATCGCCTTCGCCAGGGCGCCGGCGATCCGCAGCAGCTCGGTATTGAGGTCCTTGTCGCCCAGGCTGACGAGGTCGGCCAGCGTGATCTCGGGATTGCTCGAGAGCGACTGGAACTGGGTGATCCGCGGCTCCTTCTCCGCCACCTTGCTCTTGCTCAAGTGGATCCAGTAGACCTTCTTCTTCTTCTCATCGAGAATCCTGGGCAGCTCGAACTTCTGGATGAAATCGGATTCGAGAAAGGCGTCGCTGACCAGCAAGATCGCCGCGTTCGCCGTGTCCAGCTTCTTCTCCAGCGTCGCCTTCCAGTCCTCGCCCGCCTCGATCTTCGCGTCGTCCCAGAACGAGATCTCGCCGAGACGCTCGAGGATCTCGAAGACGTCGCGGAGCTGCTTGAGCCAGATGCTGTCCTTGTGGCTGTACGAGATGAAGATGGTCTTGCGCAGGCGGAGCTGCCGCTCCGTATAGCGGAAGAAGACGATCCGCTCCTTCTGCTCGTCGATTTGGAAGGTCACCTCGAGGGCCGAGCCGGGGTGCTCGTAGACCAGGATCTCCCCCTCGACCCCCATCGGCTTGGCCAGGGCGCGGAAGCTCCCGGGGTCGCTGGCGATCGCCCGCTCGACCTCGTCGGCCACCTTGCGGACCTCGTCCGACAGATCGTGCTTCGACTGGAAGGCGTCCCGCGACTGCACGATGGCGTAGGCCGGAAAGTCGAGCGCCGCCGGGCTCATGGCTCCCCCTCTCCCGGTTCCACGCCGTGGAGGCGGATGCGCTCGTGCTCGTCGTCGACCTCGTAGGTTAAGGCGAGCGACGCGTCGGGCACCGGCAGCCGCAGGACCCCCCCGGCCTCCTCGCGCGCCGCCTTGGGCCGCGGCTTGCTCATCAGCTCGAACAGCGTCTCCTCGACCTTGAGCCGTGCTTTGGACGGCAGCCGCTCGATCGCCGACTGCGCCTCGAGGCTCTTCTGGACGGCGAAGATCGAGCCCTTCGCCAGCTTGACGCCCCGGCGGACGCTCTGCTCGCGGTCCTCCAGGGTCTTCATCTTCTCCAGCCGGGCGACGCGGTCGTAGTCCTGGGCCGACACCTGGATGCGGCCCGCCTGCGAGTCCTCCGGCGTCACGTCCCGGGTCAGCCGGTCCCGGAGCCTGGTGATCTCTTGCAGGCGATCCACGCCGCGGCTGGTCATCCACAGGACGGGGATGCTCAAGCCGACGATCACGAAGCAGAACGGCAGCCAGTAGTCCTCGATCCACTCGATCAGCGGCGCGTTGTGGGAGTGCTCGGCATCTTCGACGGCGATCGCCACCGTGTAGAAGGCCACAAGGAGGCCCACGACCGAGAGCAGGATCATGATCACCCGCTTCTTGCTCGCCGCCTTGAAGCGCTGGCGCAGGGTCTCATGGAGTCCGAGCCGGCGGCGCAGCCGCCCCTGCTGGAAGAGCTTCCAGGCGAACGGCAGATTGAGGAAGAACAGGGGAACCAGAGCGAAGAACGCGATGCCGGCCGGGATCAGCGCGAGCTCCATCAGGACTGCCAGAAAATCCACGCCCGTGATTCCGCCGATGAAGCCGACCACCACCGTCGCGACCGCGATGGCGAGCAGGTAGAAGGCGCCCTTCTGCAGCCGATACCACTTGAAGTGACGGCGCAGATGGGACTGCTCTGCGACCAGGACCTCGAGCATCCTGGCGAACTGTGCCGTGCCGAGCGTCAGGTTCTCCGGCATCTCTCCTGCTCTTCTTGGGGTGCGATGCTAGTCGAGCCCGCCGTCGCCCGTCAATCTGCGCCGGAGGCGCCGAGCGAAGCCAGCAGCGCCTCGATCGAGTGCGGATTGGCCAGGGTTCCGAGGTTGACGGCGCGCTCCACCGGGGTGCCGGTCAGGATGCGCTTGATCGGCACCTCCAGCTTCTTGCCGGAGAGCGTCTTGGGCACCTCGGGGACGGCGCGGATCTCGTCGGGCACGTGGCGGGGCGAGAGCCGCTCGCGCAGGGCGGCACGGATCTGCGCGGCGAGCGCCTCGTCGAGCGCCGTCCCCTCGGCCAGCACGACGAAGAGCCAGAGCTCCCCTTCGCGGCCGAGGGCGCCGGTGTCCACCGCC
>JBFJMD010000134.1:0-6543 GCA_041634115.1 Thermoanaerobaculia bacterium
CCCTCCTCGGCGCCGTCGAGGACCGCCCGGTCGACCTGGTCGAGCGGCAGGGTCAGGGTCTCGACCGCGAGCCCCCGCTCTTTGGCTTCCTCCTCGTAGAGGCCGACGTGGGCGATCTCGGGGCTGGTGTAGGTGCACCAGGGCACCACGAGTTCGGAGGCCCGCGCTTTGGGGAAGAACAGGGCGTTCTGGATCGCGATGCGGGCGAGGGCGTCGGCGACGTGGGTGAACTTGTACTGCGAGGCGACGTCGCCGACCGCGTAGACGCGGCGGTTCGAGGTGCGCAGCTTGTCGTCGACCTCGACCCCCTGCTTGCCGAAGGCGACCCCCGCCGCCTCGAGGCCCATCCCGTCGACGTTCGGGACTCGGCCCACGGACAGCAGCAGCTCGTCCACCGCCACCTCGCCGCTCTCCCCGCTCTCGCCGTTCTCGCCGGCGCGGCCGAAGCGGATCGCCACCTCGCCGTCCCGGCGCTCGACCCGCTCGATGCCGACGCCGAGCTCGAGGCGCACGCCGTCGCGCAGCAGCGCCTGCTGCACGATCTCGGCGGCGTCGGCGTCCTCGCGCGGCAGCACGTGGGGGGCGATGTCGAAGACCGTGACCTCGCTGCCGAAGCGAGCGAACGACTGCGCCAGCTCGCAGCCGATGGGGCCGCCGCCGATCACCCCGAGCCGCCGCGGGAGCTCGGTCAGCGTGAACACCGACTCGTTGGTCAGGAACCCGGCCTCGACCAGGCCGGGGATCGGCAGCGCGACGGGGCGCGCCCCGGTGGCCACGACCGCCCGCCGGAAGCGCAGCCGCCGGCCGCCCACTTCGGCGGCGTCGCGGCCCGTGAAGCGGCCGTCGCCGATGAAGACGTCGACCCCGAGGTCGCGGAAGCGGCGGGCGCTGTCGTGACGGCTGATCTGCGCCCGCAGGCGGCGCATGCGCTCCATCGCCGCCGCGAAGTCGCCGCCGCCGTCGGCCGCCGGGGCGCCGAAGGCGGCGCGGCCGGCCCGGGCGTCGTGCCAGGCGCGCGCCGAGCGGATCACCGCCTTGGAGGGCACGCAGCCGTAGTTCAGGCAGTCGCCGCCGAGGAGCTTGCGCTCGACCAGGGCCACTCGCGCCCCCAGCCCGGCGGCGCCGGCGGCGCACACCAGGCCCGCGGTGCCGCCGCCGATCACCACCAGGTGATAGCGGGCGGCCGGCTCGGGGTTCGTCCAGTCGGTGGGGTGGACGTTGTCGATCAGGGCCCGGTTGTGCCGGTCGAACGGCTCGACGACCGCCGCCAGCTCCGGGTCCAGGCCCGCCGCCGTCCCGTGGGCTCCGCTCTCAGGCATTCTCGACCTCCTGGTTGAGCGCCCGTCCGGCGATCCGGGCGACGATCGCCGTGACGACGACCGTCGCCACCAGGCCGAGGCCGAGCACGATCCAGTAGCCGGCGTCGCGCTCGATCTCGGCCCCTCCGGCCACGGCGGCGATGCTGCCCAGCGCCTTGCCGTAGTAGACGTAGAGAAAAGTGCCGGGGATCATTCCCAGGCAGGCGATCACGTAGTCGCGGAAGCGCACCCGCGTGAGCCCCAGCCCGTAGTTGAGCAGATTGTACGGGAAGATCGGCGACAGCCGCAGCAGCAACACGATCTTCAGTCCCTCTCGGGCCACCGCGCGGTCGATGCGCTGGAAGCGCGGCCGCCCTTCGAGCCGGCGCTCGATGGCGGTCCGCGCCAGGTGGCGCGCCACCAGGAACGACGCCGACGCCCCGAGGCTGGCCCCGAGCACGACGTACACCGTGCCCCGGCCGAGGCCGAAGATGGCGCCGGCGGCGAGCGTCAGCAGCGAGCCCGGCACGAACGCGACCGTGGCGGCGGCGTAGCCGAGAATGAAGACCAGCGGGCCCCAGAGGCCGAGGGAATCGACCCAGGCGGCGAAGCGCGGGATCTCGCCCCCGAGCTCGCGGCCGACGACGACCAGGGCGACGATCGCGGCCAGGACGACGGCGACGCGCAGCAGCGTCCCCGCGCGCGAGCCGCGGACGTCCACCTCCGCGGTCGGAGGGGCCTGGGACTCGGTATTCGTCATCCGGATCGCGAGAGGTGGAGCGCGCCCCTCGCTCCGATCCTACGGCCGCTGCCCGCGACCGGTTCTCCGAGGGGTCCCGGCCGCTTCGGCCGGAGCGGGCGCCCGGATCAGGCGGCCGCCCACAGGGCGAAGGCGAGCAGCACCCCTCCCAGTCCCGCCAGCATCCCGGCGACGGCGGCGAGGTTGCCCCAGATCGTGCCGTGCTTCGCAGTCTTGCCGAGGACGAGCAGGCTGCCGCAGGAGACCAGGAGCTGTCCCGCGCACACGGCCCCGGTGAGCGCTCCCGAGAGCGGCGATCCCGGCGGCTTGCCGCGGGCCGCGGCGATGTCGGCGCCGGCGAGCGCCAGCGCCAGCGCCACGCCGAGAAAAGCGACGAGGTCCCACGGCTTGGGCTTGGGAATCTCGGTTCCGATCCAGGGGAGCTTGAAGACGTCCTCTGCCATTGCGCTTTCCTCTGAGACGGTTCGCGGCCGGTCGATTCCGGGCGATGGTAGCACAGCGCGCGGCGGCGGGACCGGGGCTCGCGGCGGCGGGGCGCCGGCCGCGATCGGGGGGCGCCCGATTTCGCCGTGTCCCGCGAAAACTGCAGAATGTGCACAAAAAACTGGTCAATCTGCAAGAAATCTCTTGCTTTCTGCCGATTTGTGGTCTAGTTTCTGGCAAACCGACCGAAAACGGAGGACACTTTGACGACCAAAGCCGAGATTCTCAAGACCGTCAACCGGGAGAAGGTGCGCTTTCTGAGGCTCCAGTTCACCGACCTGCTGGGCGCGCTCAAGAACGTGGAAGTGCCGCGCAGCCAGTTCGAGAAGGCGCTCGACGGGCAGATCATGTTCGACGGCTCCTCGATCGAGGGGTTCGTGCGGATCGAGGAGTCCGACATGCTGCTCGTCCCCGACCTCGACACCTTCCGGGTGAATCCCTGGACGAGTCCGGACGGCACCCGGGTGGGCCGCATCATCTGCGACATCTACCGGCCCGACGGGACGCCCTTCGAGGGCTGCCCGCGACTGGCCCTCAAGCGGCAGGTGGCGGAGGCGAAGAAGGCCGGCTACACCATGGTCGTCGGCCCCGAGGCCGAGTTCTTCCTCTTCCAGAAGGACGAGCGCGGGCAGACCATGGTCGAGACCCACGACGTCGGCGGCTACTTCGACCTGACTCCGGTCGACCAGGGCGAGGAGTGCCGGCGGGACATCGTCGTGGTGCTCGAGGCGATGGGCTTCGAGGTCGAGGCGGCCCACCACGAGGTCGCCCCGGGCCAGCACGAGATCGACTTCAAGTACGCCGAGGCGGTGGACTGCGCCGACAACGTGGCGACGTTCCGTTTCGTGGTCAAGAAGGTGTCGCTCGACCACGGCCTCCACGCCACCTTCATGCCGAAGCCGATCCTCGGGGTCAACGGCTCCGGCATGCACTGCCACCAGAGCCTCCTCGACCGCCAGGGCAAGAACGCCTTCTACGCCAAGAGCCAGGAGTGGCAGCTGTCGAAGGTGGCCATGGGCTACATCGGCGGGATCCTCAAGCACGCGAAGGCGTTCGTCGCGGTGACGAATCCGCTGATCAACTCCTACAAGCGGCTGGTGCCGGGCTTCGAGGCGCCGACCAACATCGCTTGGTCGGAGAAGAACCGCAGCCCGCTGGTGCGGGTGCCGGCGAAGCGGGAGATGTCCACCCGCTGCGAGGTCCGGGTGCCCGACCCGGCCTGCAACCCCTACCTGTCGTTCGCGGTGATGCTCGCCGCGGGCCTCGACGGGGTGCGCGGCAAGCTCGACCCGGGCCCGCCGGTCAACAAGAACATCTTCGCCATGAGCCAGCGCGAGAAGCGGCGCCTCAAGATCGAGGAGCTGCCGGCGAACCTGTCAGCGGCGCTGGACAACCTCGAGAAGGACAAGGTGATCGTCGAGGCGCTCGGCGACCACATCGCGCAGCACTTCCTTCGCGCGAAGCGGGTCGAGTGGGCGGACTACATCTCGCACGTGCACCCCTGGGAGCGGGACCGCTATCTGAACGAGTACTGATTCGAAGGGCCCCCGGCGCCGGTACCGGCTCGGGGGCCCGGGAGCACCCGCGCTACAGGTTTAGGTGAGCCGGGGCATTTCCCGGCGCCGATCGAGGCGGCGCCCCGCTCGCTGGTCTCACTCAATGGCCAAGTGGCGCCGCGCCGACCTCGCGGAACGACTCGGTCCACTCGGGTCCGGTAAGGGCGACTTCTGGGACGCCTCTTTACGCTTCGCGTCGGCCAACTACTCGGAGGACCAATTGACTTTCTGGAGTCCAAGGGGCGGCTCCCTTGGCGCTCCAGACGGCAGCGGTGGTACTCTCTTCAACGGTTGAGCCCTCGATTCTGGAAAATGTCACTGGCCCAAGCCAATCGGCTCGGGCCTGGCTCAACCCCTGCTCGATTCACGGCAATCCTAGGACGTCACCTGAAAGGGAGAAACTAGGCATGCGATTTCCGGTCTTAGCCAGATGCTTGACAGTCCTACTGGTAGCGGCGGCGACGGTGCCGCGCGCCGTCGTCGCCGTCGAGGAGCGAGCATTCGAAACGTCCTTCGAGGGGATCCCGTTCGCCTTCGAGCCCAATCTCGGCCAATTCGGGAGCCGGCTCGGCGACGACGTGCTGTTCGTGGCCCGCGGCGGCGGCTATTCGCTCTCGCTCCCGGCGTCGGAGGCGGTGATGGTGGTCGCCTGGGGCCGGGCCGAACCGGCCGTCTCGCGGCTGCGGTGGTTGGGCGCAGCGAGCGGCCCCGAGGTGCGCGGGCTCCGCCCAACGGAAGCGACCGCGGCCTACTTCGTGGGCAACGACCCGTCAAACTGGCGCCCCCGCGTGCCCCGCTACGCCGCGGTCGAGTATGCCGGGGTCTATCCCGGG
Organism: Thermoanaerobaculia bacterium; assembly: GCA_041634115.1. Lineage (GTDB taxonomy): Bacteria > Acidobacteriota > Thermoanaerobaculia > Multivoradales > JAHEKO01 > JBFJMD01. The sequence goes on from JBFJMD010000134.1 coordinate 4,931, forward strand.
ATCGACCTGGTCTTCTATTACGGCGCGGGCGGGCTCGAGTACGACTTCGTGATCGCGCCGGGCGCGGATCCCGAGGCGATCCGGCTCGAGCTCGACGGCGGCCGGCCCGCGCTCGACCCCGAGGGCAACCTGCGGCTCGCCTTCGAAGCGGCCGAGGTGGTGCACCGGGCGCCCTACGTCTTCCAGGAGGTCGCGGGCGAGCGACGTCCGGTGGCGGGGGCGTTCCGGCGGCACACCGCGAGCGAGATCGGGTTCGAAGTCGGCCCTTGGGATCGCGGCCGGCCGCTGGTGATCGACCCCAAGATCCAGTTCTCGACCTACCTCGGCGGCACGGATCACGATGTCGGAGTCGAGATCGGCCGAGACTCGGCCGGCCGGCTCTTCGTCCTGGGTCGCACCGAGTCTCCGCAGATCGGCGGCGTCGAGCGGGAGCGGGCGGGAACGAGCGAGATCGTGATCGCGCGGTTCAACAAGCGTGGCCGGCTCGAGCGGGTGGCCTATCTGGGCGGCGACGAGGGCGCTACGCCTGCGGCGATGGTGATCGGTAGAGGTTTCGGTCCGGGAGCTCCCGAAGCCGTCTACGTCTCGGGCAGCGCGGGCTTCGGCTTCCCGACCGTCCGCCCGATTCAGGACGAATGCGCGCGGCGCGGATCGAACCCCTGTCCCTTCTCCGATGCAACGATCACCGTCCTCGATCTCGACCTGGGCGAGCTCCAGTTCTCGACCTACCTGGGTGGCACCGACGGCGATGTGGCTTCCCCCGGCGGCAGCTTGGCGGTCGACGACCTCGGCCGAATCGCCGTCGTCGGCATCACGATCTCCAAGAACTTCCCGACCCGGCGGCCGACCCAGAAGAAGCTCCGGGGTCTTCACGACGGTTTCGTCGCGGTCTTGGAGCCGGAGGCCGCCGGCGGCTACCGCCTCGCCTTCTCCACCTTCCTGGGCGGCAAGAACAAGAAGAGCAGGACCTCGACCGAGGGCGTAGCGTTCGACGGCGACGGCTATCTGCATGTCGTGGGTGACACCAACGCCAAGAAGAAATTCCCCACCGTCGGCGCGATCCAGGCCAAGCTCGCGGGGGCATTTGACGGATTCCTGACGGTCTACGACCTCGGTGGCGCGGGCGCAGCTCCAGCGATCATCTTCTCGACCTACTTTGGGGGCAAGGGCCAAGACGGCTTCAGCGACGTCGTCGTGGACGAGGAGGGATGGAGCTATGTGACCGGCAGCACTTCCTCTTCGGACTATCCGGCGGTCAACCCGTTTGACGCCACCCTTGGCGGCGGCTCCGACGCGCTGGTCACGGTCTTCGACGTCGGCCGTTCGACGGCGTCCGGGGGCACGCCTGAGGTCGTGATGTCGACCCTCTTCGGCGGCGGCGCGGCCGAGGACTCCCTCTCCCTCGCGGTCGACCGCGCCGGCGTGGTGCACTTCGCTGGAATCACCCAGTCCCGCGATCTCCCGACGCGCTTTCCAGTCCAGCAGCAGTGCGCGGCGCATTCCCGCCTGACTCCGGACTGCTCCGACGCATTCGTGGCCCGGCTCGGCCCGGTCGTCGCCGGCCAGGTGCCCGAGCTCCGGTTCTCGACCTTCCTGGGAGGCCCGGAGTTCGC
>JBFJMD010000135.1:0-6540 GCA_041634115.1 Thermoanaerobaculia bacterium
CGCCGCCTCGCCCTCCTCCACCTCGATCCGCGCCCGCCGCGCCGCCCGCGCCAGGAGCGGCTCGAGGGCGTCTCCGTGGAGCGCCGCGACGCGGGGCGTCGTGACCAGGAAGACGGCGCGCCCCTCGAGCCAGCCGCCGAGCTCGTCGAGCGACGCCGCCAGCGCCCCGGCGCCCACCCGGATCGGGGTGGTCCCGCCGGGGTGCCGCAGCTCGAGCCGCACCGGGTCGGGCACCGGGGCTAGCCCTCGTCGGGGTCGGGCGTCTCGGCCGCCAGGCCCAGCTCCTCGAGCTGCGCGCGCTCGACCGGCGACGGCGCCTCGGTCATGAGACAGGTGGCGGAGGTCGTCTTCGGGAAGGCGATGACGTCGCGCAGCGACTTCGCGCCGGCCATCATCATCACCAGCCGGTCGAGCCCCAGGGCGAGGCCGCCGTGCGGCGGCGCCCCGAAGCGCAGCGCGTCGAGCAGGAAGCCGAAGCGCGACCGCGCCTCCTCGGCGCCGATCCCGAGGAGGCGGAAGACCCGCTCCTGGAGGGCGGCGTCGTGGATGCGGATCGAGCCGCCGCCCAGCTCGACGCCGTTGTAGACCACGTCGTAGGCGCGGGCGCGGACCGCGCCGGGCTCTTCGTCCAGCCGCGCCAGGTGGTCCGGCCGCGGCGCCGTGAACGGGTGGTTCAGCGACACCCAGGTCTCGCCTTCGGCGTCCCACTCGACGAGCGGGAACTCGGTGACCCAGGCGAAGGCGTGGCGGCCGGGGTCGATGGCGCCGATCTCGGCGGCGATCTCGATCCGCAGCGCTCCCAGCGCCGTCGCCGCGACCTTGGGCTCGGCGGCGACGAGGAGCGCCAGGCCGCCCTCTTCGAGCTCCAGCCGCTCGACGGCGGCGGCGAGCTCGCCCGCGGTGAGCACGTCCTTGACCTGGAAGAGGGTCTCGCCGTCCCGGCGGCGCAGGGTCAGCACCCCGGCGGCGCCGAAGCGCCGCGCGGTCGCCGCCCAGCCGTCCACCTCCCGGCGGCTGGCCCCGGCGCGCCCGGGGACCGCCAGCCCCCGCACCACGCCGCCGGCGGCCACCGTCTCGCGGAAGGCGCGGAAGCCCGACTCGGCCAGGACGTCGGTCAGGTCGGCGAGCTCCATGTCGAAGCGCAGGTCGGGGCGGTCGCTGCCGAAGCGCCGCATCGCCTCGTCCCAGGTGAGGCGCGGGAAGGCCGCCGGCGGCTCGATGCCGACGATCGGGAAGATGCGCGCGAACAGCCGCTCGACGAGCGCGAAGATCTCGTCCTCGCTGGGGAACGACATCTCGACGTCCACCTGGGTGAACTCCGGCTGGCGGTCGGCGCGCAGGTCCTCGTCGCGGAAGCAGCGCGCGATCTGCACGTAGCGCTCGAAGCCGGAGACCATCAGGATCTGCTTGAACAGCTGCGGCGACTGCGGCAGGGCGTAGAAGCTGCCGCGGTGGACGCGGCTGGGCACCAGGTAGTCGCGCGCTCCCTCCGGGGTCGAACGGGTGAGGATCGGCGTCTCGAGGTGGACGAAGTCCTCCTCGTGGAAGAACTTGCGGATCTCGAGCGTCACCCGGTCGCGCAGGATCAGGTTGTGCTGCAGGTCGGGGCGCCGGAGGTCGAGGTAGCGGTAGCGCAGCCGGGTCTCTTCCGTCGAGCCCTCCGGCGACCAGGGCACGAAGGGCGCGGCGTCGGAGCGCGCCAGCACCCGGCCGCCCCGCGCCAGCACCTCGACGGCGCCGGTGGCGAGCTCCGGGTTGGCCGCCGCCCGCTCGGCCACTTCGCCCTCGACCTCGATCACCCACTCTGCGCGCGCCGGGTCGAGCGCCGCCGCCGCCTCGGGCCGCTCGTCCGACTTGACCACGACCTGGACGACGCCGCTGCGGTCGCGCAGGTCGAAGAAAGTCACTCCGCCGTGGTCCCGCCGGCTGTGCAGCCAGCCCCGCAGCAGCACCTCGCTGCCGACGTCTTCCGCCCTGAGGGTCCCCGCGCCGCGCCGCTTCATCCCGTCTCCTCGCTCCGGTCCGTTCGCTCGCTCCGCTCCCTCGCGCCCGCTTCCCAGCCCGCCCCCAGCTCGACCCGGTAGCGCTCCTTGAGCCGGACGTAGCGCTCCGCGATCTCGCCGATCTTCGCCTCCTCTTCGGCCGTCAGCGGCCGCGCCACCCGGGCCGGCGTCCCGAGCGCCAGCTGTCCGGCGGGCACCCGGTGGCCCGGCGCCACCAGCGCCCCGGCGCCGACCTGGGCGCCGGCCTCGACCACCGCGCCGTCGAGCACCCGCGCCCCGATGCCGACGAGGGCGCCGTCGCCGACCGTGCAGCCGTGCAGGACGGCGCCGTGGCCGATCACCACCCGCGACCCGATCGTGAGCGGGTGCGCGCGGTGGGTGACGTGCAGCACCGCGCCGTCCTGGACGTTGGTGCCCTCGCCGATCCGGATCCAGTGGACGTCTCCGCGGGCGACGCTCCCGAACCAGAACGAGACGTCGTCGCCCGCCTCGACGTCGCCCACGACCTGGGCGCTCGGGGCGAGAAAGACCCGCCGGCCGAGGCGCGGCAGGACCCCGCGATACGGATGGATCGGCACCGATCGGACTCCGGAAGGGGCCGGCGCGGCCCGCGCTCGGAGGCGCGAGTCTAGCACGCGGGCCGAGGCCGGCGTCGGCGACGGCCTCGCCCGCCCGCTCGTCTCGGGGTAGGCTCGGAAACCGCCCCGATGCCCTCCCGCTCTCCCGCGATCGACGTCGTCATCCCGGCCTTCAACGAGGAGGCCTCGCTGCCGCTGGTGCTCGCCGCGATCCCGCGGCCGCCGGTGCGCCGGGTCGTCGTGACCGACAACAACTCGACCGACGGCACCGCCCGGGAGGCGGCGGCCGGCGGCGCCGTGGTGGTCTCCGAGTCCCGCCCCGGCTACGGCAGCGCCTGCCTCAGGGCCCTCGCCTGGCTGCGCGAGAACGACCCCCCGGAGGTGGTCGTCTTCCTCGACGCCGACTTCTCCGACCACCCGGAGGAGCTGCCCGCGGTCGCCGCCCCGGTCGTCGCCGGCGAGGCCGACCTGGCGATCGGCTCGCGGGTCCTCGGACGCCGCGAGCGCGGCGCGCTGCTGCCCCAGGCGCGGGCCGGAAACCTCGTCGCCTGCCTGCTCATCCGCCTCCTCTACGGCCACCGCTACACCGACCTCGGGCCTTTCCGCGCCGTCCGCTGGGAGGCGCTCGAGCGGCTGCGGATGCGCGACCGGGACTTCGGCTGGACGGCCGAGATGCAGGTCAAGGCGCTGCGCGCCGGGCTCACCGTGACCGAGGTGCCGGTGAGCTACCGGCGCCGGGTCGGGGTCTCCAAGATCACCGGCACGCTGCGCGGCACGGTCCTCGCCGGCTACAAGATCCTGGCGACGGTGCTGCGCTACAGTTGGCGGTCCCATGCCTGAGACGCCTCAGCCCGCGGTGCCGGTCGAGACCTCGATCGAGGTCGAGGTGCGCTACGCCGAGACGGACCAGATGGGCGTCGTCCACCACGCCAACTACCTGGTCTGGTTCGAGCTGGCGCGGACGGCGCTCTGCCGCGAGAGCGGCCACCCCTACCACGAGATCGAGAAGATGGGCTACATGATCCTGGTGACCGGCGCCCATCTGCGCTACCGGCGGGGGGCGCGCTACGGGGACCGCGTGACGGTCGCCTGCGCGATCGAGCGCCTGGCGAGCCGCGGCCTCGCCTTCCGCTACGCGGTCCGCCGCGGCGAGGAGCTGCTGGTCACGGGCTCGACGGAGCACGTCTGGATCGAGATCGCAACCGGCCGCCCCTGCCGCATGCCCGCCCCCCTCCGCGCCCCCTTCGAGCGCCTCGCGGGCTGAAGTTCGCGCCCAGGGCATCGCTTTTCCCGATCGGGCCGCGGCCGGCGGGGATCGTCTACGGGCCAGCCGGTGGGCCGGAGAGCCGTGGCGGCCGGTGGGGGCCGCTGATACGCTGCGCGGGTCCATGCCGCGCCTCGTGCTCACGACCGCCGGCGAGAGCCACGGCCCGGGGCTCACCGCCGTCCTCTCCGGCATGCCCGCCGGCCTCGCCGTCGACTTCGACTTCGTCGCCCGCGAGATGCGCCGCCGCCAGCACGGCTACGGCCGCGGCGCCCGCATGAAGATCGAGAGCGACCGGGTCGAGTTCCGCGGCGGCCTGCGCGGCGGCGAGACCCTCGGCTCGCCCATCGCCATGTGGATCGAGAACCGCGACTTCAAGAACTGGACCGGGGTCATGGACCCGGTCGAGATCGACCCCGAGCGGGCCGAGAAGCGCCGCATGAAGGCGCCGCGGCCCGGCCACGCCGACCTCTCCGGGGGCTTGAAGTACCTGCGCCGCGACCTGCGCGACGTCCTCGAGCGCGCCTCCGCCCGGGAGAGCGCCGCCCGGGTCGCCGCCGGAGCGCTGGCCAAGCTGCTCCTGGCCAGGTTCGGCGTCGAGATCGCCAGCGGCGTGCGCTCGCTGGGTCCGATCGGCGCCGACCGCCCGGTCCCGGGCTGGGACGAGGTCCGCGCGGTGGACGACGAGTCGCCGCTGCGGGCCATCGACCGGGAGCTCGAGGACGAGATGGTCGAGCTCGTGGACCGGATGAAGGCCGACGGGGACACGCTGGGCGGCGCCGTCACCGTCGTCGCCCACAACGTGCCGCCGGGGCTCGGCTCGCACGTCCACTGGAACACCAAGCTCGACGGCCGCCTGGCCCGCGCCGTGATGTCGGTGCCGGCGGTGAAAGCGGTCGAGATCGGGGCGGCGCTCGCCGCCAGCCGCGGGCCCGGCAGCGAAGCCCACGATCCGATCGAGCGCGATGCCGAGGGCCGCTGGCGCCGCCCCACGAACCGCGCCGGCGGGCTCGAGGGGGGCGTCACCAACGGCGCCGACGTGGTGGTGACCGCCTACAAGAAGCCGATCTCGACCCTGCGCAAGGGGCTGCCCTCGGTCGACCTCGACACCCTCGCGCCCCACCTCTCGCAGTACGAGCGCAGCGACGTCACCGCGCTCCCCGCCGCCGGGGTCATCGCCGAGGCGATGGTGGCGCTGGTGCTGGCCGACGCGCTGCTGGAGAAGCTCGGCGGCGACTCGATGGCCGAGCTCGAGGCCCACTTCGCGACGACCCGCGACCTCCAGCGGGCCTGGCCGCCGCGGCCGTCCTGAGCGCCCCGGCCCGAGCGACTCAGAAGAGCACCAGCGCCACCCCGATCGCCATCAGCACCACCGCCGCTACCCGGTTGGCGGTGATCCGCTCGCGGAAGAAGGCGTAGCCCAGCGCCAGCGCCAGCGACGAGCCGATCGCCCGCTTGAGCGTCTCCACCAGCCCCACCAGCAGCCCGGTGATGGCGATCAGGAAGGCGCCCAGCGCCACGACCGTGAAGATCACCGAGAGCGACAGCATCGCCCAGGTCTCGCGCGGCAGCGCCAGCTCGCCCAGGCGCCGCCGCGCCGCGAGCAGCGCCAGCACCCCGAGCGCCACCCCCGCGTTGAGCACCGCGCCGTGGAAGGGCACCGAAGAGACGGCGAGCGCCATCTTGTCGAGCGGCATGGCCAGCGACCAGCAGAGCGCGACGACGACCATGAGCACGCTCCCCCGCTCGCGGGCGAAGGCGCGCCAGGCGCCGCCGAGGCCGGCCCCGCCCCCCTCCGGCAGGTTCAGGCGAAAGGCCCCGACCACCACCAGCAGGATGCCGGCGAGCTCGAGCTTCGTCGGCGCCTCGCCCAGCATCGGGATCGCCAGGAAGGTGGTGAAGACCGGCGTCCAGGAGAGGAACGGGATCGTCAGGCTGAGCGGCGACAGCCGCAGCGACTCGAGGAAGAGCAGGTTGGCGGCGATGTTGAGCAGGACGGAGAGCGTCGCCGGCAGGTAGTAGCCGCCACCGACGACGGGCATGCCGTCGACCGCCGTCCAGGCGACGAAGAACGGCAGCGGCACCGCCGCCAGGTAGAAGAGCAGCGGCGTCGAGCGGACCCGCTCGGTCAGGAACTTGCGGGTGAGATCCATCCCCGAGTAGGCGACGGCGCTCACCAGCGCTGCGACCAGGTGCATTCGCCGACAGTATACGTATACTCGTCCCGTGCTGACGCCGGAGAAGCTCGCCGAGGTGCTCATGCGGCAGGGCAAGATCAGCGCCGCCCAGGGCGCCGACGTGGTCAAGGAGGCGCGCTCGATCCCGGCCCGCCACCGCAACCCCCGCGCCTTCGAGCAGCGGGCGATCGCCTACGAGGTCGTCGAGCGCCTCCGCTTCCCCAGCCGGGACCACCCGCGGGCGGCGCTCGGGGAGTTCGAGATCGCCGAGGCCGTGGCCCGCGACGCCAAGCTGGATTTCGTGCGCATCGACACGCTGTCGCTCGACGCCGACCTGATCGAGTCCAAGATGTCGCGCCCGTTCGCGCGCCGCCACCGGATGATCCCGCTCGAGGTGCGCGACGGCCGGCTGCGGGTCGCCCTCGGCAACCCCTACGACATCGAGGGCATCGACTCCTTCCGCCGCATCGCCGACCGCGAGCTGGAGCTGGTCGTGGCCTCCGAGCGCGAGGTGCTGA
>JBFJMD010000136.1:0-6535 GCA_041634115.1 Thermoanaerobaculia bacterium
TCTGACGCCGGTGCTCGAAGCCTTCAGCAGCGACGAGCTGCGCCAGCTGGTGCGGCTGCTCGAGCGCTTCTCGACGGCGCTGATTCGCAGCGAGGACGACAGCGACGGCCTGTGTCTGCGCTGCTCGGCCTACTTCGACGACCAGTGCCCGGTGCAGCATCTGCACGAGGGCTGTCCCTACCAGAGGAGTGTGGCCAAGAAAGGAGGCGCGCCCGGGGGGGCCTGAGTACAGGGTAGCGGCTTTCACATGCGTCACTGGCGGACTCCGCTCGACGCGGAGCGCATCCAGCGCCATCTCGGCGAGGTCGTGATCATCGCCGATCGCTGCAAGGGCTGCGCGTTCTGCGTCGAGTACTGCCCGCGCGACGTCCTGGTCATGTCGGAGGAGTTCAACAGCAAGGGCTACCACCTGCCCGAGGTGGTCAAGGCGGGCGAGTGCCTGAACTGCAACCTCTGCGAGACGATCTGCCCCGAGTTCGCCATCTTCTCGATCGAGGTTCCGGCGGCGGCGGCCGCCCCGGCCGCCGGGCGGGAGGCGACCGCATGAAGGCCGAGCCCGCCGGCGTCCTCACCGGGGCGCACTTCCTCGACGGCGACTTCGCCTGCGGCGAGGGGGCGATGGCGGCCGGCTGCCGCTTCGTCGCCGGCTACCCCATCACCCCGTCGACGGAGGTCGTCGAGCGCATCGCCCGCCGCTTCCCGACGATGGGCGGCACCTTCATCCAGATGGAGGACGAGCTGGCGTCGATGGCGGCGATCGTCGGCGCCTCGTGGACCGGCACCAAGTCGATGACGGTCACCAGCGGCCCGGGCTTCAGCCTGATGATGGAGAACATCGGGCTGGCGGCGATGATGGAGACCCCCTGCGTGGTGGTCAACGTGCAGCGCGGCGGGCCCTCGACCGGGCTGCCGACGATGGTCGGCCAGGCCGACGTCATGCAGGCGCGCTGGGGCTCGCACGGCGACTACGAGGTCATCGCCTTGAGCCCGCAGTCGCCGCAGGAGGCGTTCGACCTCACGATCGACGCCTTCAACCTGTCCGAGACCTACCGGGTGCCGGTGATGTTCCTGATGGACGAGTGCGTCGGGCACATGACCGAGCGGGTGGTGATCCCGGCCGCGGAGACGATCGAGGTGGTGCCCCGGCGGCTCACCGAGCGGCCGCCGGCGGAGTACCTGCCCTACGAGACCAACGGCCGGCCGGTGCCGGAGTTCGCCCGCGCCGGCGACGGCTACCGCTTCCACACCACCGGCCTGACCCACGACGAGCGCGGCTACCCGGTGATGAGCGCCGCCTGCCAGGAGACGTGCGTGCGCCGGCTGATCGAGAAGATCCAGGCGAACGCCGACGACATCGTCCGCTTCGAGGAGCGCCGGACCGAGGACGCCGAGGTCGTCGTGGTCGCCTACGGCATCACCGCCCGGGTGGCCCGGATGGCGGTGGACCTCGCCAGGAAGCAGGGGGTCAAGGCGGGGCTCCTGAGGCTGATCGTGATCTGGCCGTTCCCGGAGAAGAGGATCCGCGAGCTGGCCGAGCGGGTCGCGGCCTTCGTGGTGCCGGAGATCAACTACGGCCAGGTCGTGCTCGAGGTGGAGCGCTGCGCCGCCGGCCGCGCCCGGGCACTCCCGGCGTCGCACGGCGGCGGCGGCGTCCACGACCCGCACGCCCTGGCCGAAGCGATCGTGAGGTCCGTCCTATGACCGTCGCAAGCGAGCCGGCCCGGGTCGGCGCCCGGCCCGAGCACCCTTCCGCCCCCTATCTCCGGACGGAGCGCTTTCCCCACGTCTGGTGCCCGGGGTGCGGCATCGGCACCGTGCTCAAGTGCTTCGCCAACGCCGTGGAGAAGTCCGTCCCCGACATCATCCCCAGCCTCGACCGGGTCTCGGTCGTCTCCGGCATCGGCTGCGCCGGCCGCGCCGCCGGCTACCTGCGCCTCGACGGCTTTCACACGACGCATGGGCGCGCCGTGCCGTTCGCGACCGGCTTGAAGCTGGGGCGGCCCGAGCTGCTGGTCAGCGTGATCTCGGGCGACGGCGACCTGGTGGGGATCGGCGGCAACCACTTCATCCACGCCGCGCGCCGCAATATCGACCTGCTGGTCATCCTGATCAACAACTTCATCTACGGCATGACCGGCGGCCAGAACGCGCCCACCACGCCGCTGACGGCGCGCTCGTCCACGATGCCGTTCGGCAACTTCGAGCAACCGTTCAACCTACCCCACCTGGCGGCGTCCGCCGGCGCCCCGTACGTGGCGCGCTGGACGTGCCTCCACACCCGGCGGCTGACCTGGGCGATCGAGGAGGCGATCGAGCGCAAGGGGTTCCGGTTCATCGAGGTGATCGCCCCCTGCCCCACGCTCTACTCGCGCCTGAACAAGCTGGGCACCGGGCTCGACGGGATGCGCTTCTACCACGACAACGCGGAGATCCGGCACGGCGCCGCCACCCGCGATCTCGACATCGACTTTCAGGAGGCGATCGTCTGCGGCAAGTTCGTCGACGAGCCGCGGCCGACGTTCTCCGAGCAGATGGACGGGCACTACGCGAAGGTCCTGGGCGAGCGCTACGTGCCGATGGCGCCGGAAGGAGGGCTGATCCGTGAGCGCGCCGCGCGGTGACCCCGAGCGCACCGAGATCCGGATCACCGGCTTCGGCGGCCAGGGCGTGGTGCTTGCGGGCTACATCGTGGGCCGCGCCTGCGCCATCCACGGCGGCAAGCACGCGACGATGATCCAGAGCTTCGGGCCCGAGGCCCGGGGCTCGGCCTGCAGCGCCACCCTCGTCGTCTCCGACGGCGAGATCCTCTACCCCTACATCCAGCGCCCGCACGTCCTGGTGGTGATGTCGAACGAGGGCTACGAGAAGCACGCCCGCGAGCTGGCCGAGGACGGCATCCTGGTCTACGAGCAGGACCTCGTGCACCCGGACCTGCGCCGCTACCCGAACGCCCGCGGCATCCCCTCCACCCGCATCGCCGAATCGCTCGGCAAGCCGATCGTCCAGAACATCGTCATGGTGGGCTTTTTGGCCGGGGTGACCGAGCTCGTGCTGCGCGAGGCGATGCGCGAGTCGGTCCGCCTCTCGGTGCCGCGCGGCACCGAGGAGCTGAACCTGACCGCCTTCGACAGGGGCCTGGAGTACGCCGACGAGGCGGTCACCGGCCCGGCGCTGGAGATCAAGCGGCCGGCCGAGGAGGAGGTCCCGGCGTGAGCGCGACCCGGGCGGAGCCCCTGGCGGTCCCGAGGCTCGAGAGCCTGCGGGCCATCCCGCCGTCCCCCTGCACCCGGGCCTGCCCCGCCGGCGTCAACGTCAAGGCCTACGTCTCGCTGATCGCCGAGGGCCGGTTCGGCCAGGCGCTCGAGGTCGTGCGCCGGAACTGCCCGCTGCCCGGGATCTGCGGCCGGGTCTGCCATCACCCCTGCGAGGAGGCCTGCCTGCGGGGCGAGATCGACGCGCCGGTCGCGATCCGCGCGCTCAAGCGCTTCGTCGCCGACCTGGCGCTCGAGCTGCCCGCGCCGGAGGCGGCGGTCGAAGCGAAAGCGCCGCTGCGGTCCCATCGGGTGGCGGTCATCGGCGCCGGCCCCGCCGGGCTGACCGCCGCCTACGACCTGCGGCGGGCCGGCTATCCGGTCACGGTGTTCGAGGCGGCGCCCGAGCCCGGCGGCATGCTGCGCTACGGCATCGCCCCGTATCGGCTGCCGCGGGAGGTGCTGGACGCCGAGATCGAGACGCTGGCGCGGGCGGGCCTCGAGATCCGCTGCGGCTGCCGGATCGGCGCCGACCTGCCGCTCGACGAGCTGCTGCGCGAGGGCTACACGGCCGCCCTCTTCGCCGTCGGGGCGCAGCGCGGCCGGGAGCTGGGCGTTCCGGGGGAGAAGGGCTGCTCGGGGGTCGAAGACGCCCTGACCTTCCTGCGCCGGGTGAACGAGGGCGACCGCACGCCCTGCCCCGGCCGGGTCCTGGTCATCGGCGGCGGCCTGACCGCGATCGAGGCGGCGCGCTCGGCCCGCCGGCTGGGGGCGGAGTCGGTCGAGATCCTCTACCGCCGCACCCGCGAGGAGATGCCGGCGGGCGAGGCGGAGGTCGAAGAGGCACGCTCGGAGGGGATCGGGATCCGCTTCCTGGTCTCGCCGAAGCGGGTGATCACCCGCGGCGGCCGGCTGGAGGCGCTCGAGTGCCTAGAGAACGCGCTCGGGGAGCCCGACGCGAGCGGCCGCCGCCGGCCCATCCCGCTGCCCGGCAGCAAGTTCGCGATCCGGGCGGACCTGGTGCTTGGCGCCGTCGGCCAGGCGCTCGACCTCGACTTCCTGCCGGAGGGCAGGGTGCCGAGCATGACCGAGCGCGGCCGCCTCGCGGCCGATGCGGATTCCGCGATGACGCCGATGCTCGGGATCTTCGCGGCCGGCGACGCGGTCACCGGCCCGGCGACCGTGATCGAGGCGGTGGCCGCGGGCCACCGGGCGGCGTCGTCGATCCGCGAGTTCCTCGACCCGCGGTCCGGGGCCGGACCGGCCGGGGCGCCACGGGTCAGCGCGGTCGAGTACGGCCTCGCCGACGCGGCGCCGCCGATGGCCCTCCGGCTCGATCCGCCGCGGGCGCCGCTCTCCGAGGGCCGCGAGTTCTCGGAGGTGGAGCTGCCCTACCGGGCCGCCGACGCGATGGCCGAGGCCGGGCGCTGCCTGCGCTGCGGACCGTGCAGCGAGTGCGCGGTCTGCGTCCCCTCGTGCGGCCGGCGCCACCTGCGCGTCGCGGTGGGCGAGGAGGACGGGCAAGCGGGCCGGGAGACCTGGGTCCGGGCCTCGGTGGGGGTCACTCTGGGGCTGGCGGAGGCTGGAGGCGAAGCCGATCTCGGTCTCGAGCTCTCCGCGGCTCGGGCGACGATCGACGAGGCCCTCTGCCGCGGCTGCCCGCGCTGCGTCGAGGTCTGCCCCTTCGACGCGGTGGACTTCATCGACGACGGCGATCCCGACTCCAAGGTCGCGATAGACCCGGCGCTCTGCCGCGGCTGCAACCTCTGCGCGGCCGTCTGCCCCACCGGGGCGGCGGTTGCCGGCCACCTGCCGGTCGAGTGGGCGTCGGATCGACCCCTGATCCTCACCTGCGAGTCCCGCGCCGCCGCGGTCGAGGCGGCCCTGCGGGCCTCGGGCGACGGCTTCCGGCTCGCCCGCCTGCGCTGCGTGGGCCAGGCCGACGCCGGCCTGCTGCTCGACCTCAGTCGGGGGGGCGCTCGCAGGGTGCTGGTGGCCGCGTGCCCGAAGGACGGCTGCCGGTTCGAGCGCGGCGCGACGATGGCCGCCGGCCAGGTGGCGATCGCCCGCTCGCTGCTCGCGAGCGCCGGCGCCGATCCCGGCCTGCTCGCCATCGCCCCGATCGACGCGTTCGACGGCTCGGGCGACCCCGGCGACTGGGTGCTCTCGGGCTCGGCGCCCGGGCCGCTCGCCGCCGTGGCGGGAGGGTCCTGAGATGCCGGCCTTCGCCGAGCTCCGGCGCTCCACCCGGGCGGTGCTCTGCCTCGAGTGCGGCAAGTGCAGCAGCGCCTGCCCGCTCGCCCCCTTCGGCGGCTTCTCGGCGGCACGGGTCGCGGCGCTGCGGGATTTCGACGAGAGCCGGCGCGGCGGCGGCGGGGCGGTCTCGCGCTGCCTCACCTGCGGCGCGTGCGAGGTGCTCTGCCCCTCCGGGGTGCGCTACGTGGACTTCGTGCTGGGCCTGCGCGGGGAGCTGCCGGCCGAGCGCCGGCATCCCTGCCCGCACGGCGCGGCGCTGCAGACGGCGGCCCGTCTCTCGGCCGCGCTCCCGGACGCGAAGCGCCCCTCCGATTGGCTCGAGGACGATCTCCGAGTCTCCGAGGAGGGCGAGATCGCCCTCTTCGTCGGCTGCCTGCCGCTGTTCGACGACCTGCTCGGCGAGGAGCTCGGGCTGCGCACGACGGAGATCGCGCGCGCGGCGGTGCGCGCCCTCAACCGGCTCGGGATCGAGCCGGTGATCGTCCCCGAGGAGCGCTGCTGCGGCCACGACCTGCTGTGGAGCGGCGACCGGAAGACCTTCGAGCGCCTCGCCGCGGCCAACGCCGCCGCCTTCGCGGCGCGCGGCGTCGAGACGATCCTGACCACCTGCGCCGAGTGCTGCCGCACCCTTACGCTCGACTACCCCGGGGCGGTGAGCGGATTCCGGCCGCGGGTCCAGCACCTGGCGGAGTTCCTGTCCGAGCGGATCGATCGGATCGATCGGAGCGTGGGCAGCGAGGCGAAGGAAGAAGGCGGTCCCCGGCCCCGCGACGAAGACGCCCGCCGGGTCACCTACCACGACCCCTGCCGGCTCGGCCGCCATCTCGGCGTCTACGACGCGCCCCGGCGGCTGCTCGACGCCCTGCCCGGCGCCGAGCGGGTCGAGATGGACCGCTCGGGCCCCGACGCCCTCTGCTGCGGCAGCCCCGGGTTCGTCCGCTGCGACGCGGCCTCGCGGGGGCTCCAGAGCCGGCGTCTGGAGAGCGCGGCCGCCACCGGCGCCGCCAAGATGCTGACCACCTGTCCCA
>JBFJMD010000137.1:0-6516 GCA_041634115.1 Thermoanaerobaculia bacterium
CTCGGCGCCCCGCCCCAGGCGGGAGATCTACCGCATCACCCCCCCAAACCCTCGGTCCCTTCCCCACCCACCAGGTGGGGCAGGGACGCCGCCACCCGGCACTCTCTTCGGCGAACGCATGATGACGCCCGGCGCTCTCTTCGGCGAATGCTCGTTGCCGCCCGGCGCTTTCTTCGGCGAATGCTCGTTGCCGACCGGCACTCTCTTCGGCGAAGGCACATTGGCGCCCGGGGCGTTCTTCGGCGAACGCATGGTGAGGCTCGGCGCGCTCTTTGGCGAAGGCATGCTGCCGCCCGGGGCGGTCTTCGGCTAGCGGGTGCGGGCGGGCGGCGCGGGGGCTTCTCCTTTGGCTGCCTGGAGCGGCGGGCGACTCTGGTGGCCGGGTTCGCTTGACACCCGCGCGTCGCTGCGGCAAGCTCCCCCCGGTTCGCCGCACCGACTCGGGCGACCCGGGCGAGGAGAGACGATGCGAGAGAAAGACCGAAAGCTGCGCCGACGGCGCAAGCGCCGCAAGGAGCGGCTGCGGGAGCGCCGCCGCGAGCAGCTCTCGAAGGTGAAGCTCGAGCGCCGCGAGTCCTCGAAAAAGCCGGTCAAGGCGGCGAGCAAGAAAGCCGAGGCCGCCTCGGAGCCGGAGCCCGCCGCCGCGGCCGCGAAGAAGGCGAAGGCGCCGGCGAAGAAGAAGGCTCCGGCGAAGAAGACCGCCGCCAAGAAAAAGGCCCCGGCGAAGAAGAAAACCGCCGCCAAGAAGACCGTCGCCAAGAAGACCGCGGCAAAGAAGACCGCGGCAAAGAAGACCGTCGCCAAGAAGAAGGCCCCGGCGAAGAAGAAGGCCGCCGCCAAGAAGACCGCCCCAAAGAAGAAGGCCCCGGCGAAGAAGAAGACCGCGGCAAGGAAGACCACCACCAAGAAGAAGACCGCCGCCAAGAAGTCCGACGGCGGCGACGAATAGAGAGAAGAGCCGCGCCCGGGCGCGCCGGAGCCAACGGCCCGGCCGCCGCGGGGTCTCCCACCGCGAACGACCTGCCGGGGACGCTCTCGAACGCCACCCGGGAAGAGAGATCGCTTGGTCGACGACCGTCCCCTCCAGACCGCGGATCCCCAGATCGCCCGGGCCCTCGCCGACGAGCGCCGCCGGCAGGAGGGCGGGCTCGAGCTCATCGCCTCCGAGAACTTCGTGAGCCGGGCGGTGCTCGAGGCCACGGGCAGCGTGCTCACCAACAAGTACGCCGAGGGCTACCCCGGCCGCCGCTACTACGGCGGCTGCGAGTTCGTGGACGTCGCCGAGCGGCTGGCGATCGAGCGCGCCCGCGAGCTCTTCGGCGCCGAGCACGTCAACGTGCAGCCGCACAGTGGCACCCAGGCGAACGCCGCCGTCTACTTCGCGGCGCTGGCGCCCGGCGACACGCTGATGGGCATGGACCTCACCTGCGGCGGCCACCTGACCCACGGCCACCGCCTCTCCTATTCGGGACGCGACTTCGAGGTCGTCTCCTACGGAGTCGATCCCGAGAGCGAGCGCATCGATTACGACGAGGTCGCCCGCATCGCCCGCGAGCGGCGTCCGAAGCTCATCGTCTGCGGCGCCAGCGCCTACAGCCGCGCGATCGACTTCGCGCGCTTCCGAGCCATCGCCGACGAGGTCGGCGCCCTGCTGCTCGCGGACATCGCCCACATCGCCGGCCTGGTCGCCGCCGGCGTGCACCCGTCGCCGGTCGGCCACTGCCACTTCGTCACCACCACCACCCACAAGACCCTGCGCGGCCCCCGCGGCGGCCTGATCCTGTGCACCGCCGAGCACGCCAAGGCGATCGACCGGGCGGTCTTCCCGGGCATGCAGGGGGGGCCGCTGATGCACGTCATCGCCGCCAAGGCGGTGGCGTTTCGCGAGGCCCTGCGCGAGGACTTCGCGATCTACCAGCGCCGGATCGTGGACAACGCCCGGGCGCTCGCCACGGCGCTCGAGGGCCGCGGCTTCCGGATCGTCTCCGGCGGCACCGACAATCACGTCTTCCTGGTCGACGTGGCCGCCGCCGGAATCACCGGCAAGGTGGCCGAGGAGGCGCTCGACCGGGCGGCGATCACCGTCAACAAGAACACCATCCCCTTCGACCAGAACCCTCCCCTGGTCGCCTCGGGGATCCGCATCGGGACGCCGGCGGTGACCAGCCGGGGGATGGGTCAGGAAGAGATGGACCGGATCGGCGAGATGATCGCCGAGGTCCTGCGCGAGCCGGAGAGCGAGGGCGTGCGGGACGCGGTCCGCGACCGGGTCAGCGCGCTCTGCGGCCGCTTCCCCCTGTTCAGCTGACTGCCGGCTCTCCGGCGCCGCGCTCCTGCCGCGCCGGGGGGGCGCCGTAGGTGGGCACCTCGACCGCGGGCGGCGGCACCCCGAAACGCTCCCGGAGCCACTCCCGCAGCGCGCCGACGAGATAGATCGAGCCGCAGGCGACGACCAGCCCCGGCGAGATCTCCAGCGCGCTCTCGAGCGCCGCGCCCGGCGCCGCCACGACACGCGCCCCCCCGCCGGGCGCCAGCTCCACGAGCGACGCCGGGTCGAGCGCGCGCGGGCTCGGCGGCCGGGTGAAGACCACCGCGGCGGCGGCGGCGGCCAGCGGCGGCAGCACCTTCGAGACGTCCTTGTCGGAGAGGGCCCCGAAGACCAGCGCGTAGGGCTCCGCGCGCCGCTCGAGGAAGCGGGCCAGCGTCGCCGCTCCCGCGGGGTTGTGCGCGGCGTCGAGCAGCACGTCCCCGGACCCCGGCAGCCCGATCCGCTCGAGGCGCGCCGGCCAGCGGCAGGAGGCGGCGCCGGCGCGAATGGCGGCGGGCCCGATCCGCTCCCAACCGTCCGCCGCGAGCGCCTCGGCGCCGCGCACCGCCAGGGCGAGGTTGCGGACCTGGTGCTCGCCGACGAGCGCCATCTCCACGTCGTAGGAGGACCTCACGGTCCGCAGCCGGACCCGCTGGCCCGTCGCGTCGTGGCTCTCGCGCGCCTCGACGTCGAGATGCTCCCAGGCGAAGGCGAGCTCCGCCCCCAGCTCGCGCGCCCGCCGGCGGATCTCGCGCTCCGCCTCGGGCTCCTCGACCCAGGCCAGGGCCGGCCGGCCGGCCCGCAGGACGCCCGCCTTCTCGCGCGCGATCTCGGTCAGCGTCGAGCCCAGGTAGGCCTGGTGCTCGAGCCCGATCTGCGAGATCAGCGACAGCCGCGGCTCGACCGTGTTGGTGGCGTCGAGGCGCCCGCCGAGGCCGACCTCGAGCACCGCGAGATCGATGCCGGCGCCGCGGAAGAGCAGGAAGGCCGCGGCGGTCAGCGCCTCGAAGTAGGTGGGGAGCCCGCCGCCCCGGCGCTCGGCCGCGCGCTCGACCTCCAGCAGCGCCGCCAGCAGCTCGGCGGTCGGCACCGCGCGGCCGTCCACCCGTACCCGCTCCTCCACCCGCTCGAGGTGAGGCGAAGTGTAGAGGCCGGTCCGGTATCCGGCGGCCCCGGCCATCGCCGCCAGCAGCGCCGCCGTGGAGCCCTTGCCGTTGGTGCCGGCGACGAGGACCGAGGCGAAGGCCTCCTGGGGGTCGCCGAGGGCGCCGAGCAGCCGCCGCATCGAGTCGAGGCCGAGCCGGATCCCGCGGCGCTCGAGCCGGCCGAGGAGCGCCGCGAGCCGCTGGCGGTCGCTCATCCGCCGGGGCCCGATCGCGAGCTTCTCAAGCGAAATGGCGCAGGCACCGGGCGACGGTCTCCTTCAGCGCGGTCCTCTCGACGACCATGTCGACGAAGCCGTGATCGAGAAGGAACTCGCTGCGCTGGAAGCCCTCCGGCAGCTCTTCGCGAATCGTCTGCTCAATGACCCGCGGCCCGGCGAACCCGATCAGCGCTCCGGGCTCCGCGATGTTGACGTCGCCGAGCATTCCGAAGGAGGCGGTGACGCCGCCGGTCGTCGGGTCGGTCAGGATGTTCACGTACGGCACCCTGGCCTCGGCGAGCCGCGCCAGCGCCGCCGAGATCTTCGCCATCTGCATGAGCGAGAGCGCCCCCTCCTGCATGCGGGCGCCGCCCGAGGCGCAGACGACGACGAGCGGCTTGCGGCTCTCGATCGCCGCCTCGACCGCGCGGGTGATCTTCTCCCCGACCACCGAGCCCATCGAGCCGCCCATGAAGCTGTAGACCATGACCGCCAGGATCACCGGGATCTCGTCCAGCGTGCCCTCGACCACGATGACCGCGTCCTTCTCGCCGACCTGCTCCTGGTAGGCTTTCAGCCGGTCCTTGTACGCGCGCGAGTCCTTGAACTTCAGGGGATCGACCGGCCGCACCCCGGCGAAGAGCTCGCGCGGGTCCTTCTGGTCGAGCAGCAACTCGACCCGCTCCCAGGCGCCGATCCGGAAGTGGTGGCCGCACTTGGGGCAGATGCGCAGATTGCGCTGCAGCTCCTTGGCGTAAATGATCTCCCGGCAGCCCTCGCACTTGACCCACAGGCCCTCCGGGACCTTGCTCTGCCGGCGGTCCTTCTGCACCGCCTTCGGTTTCTTGGTCTTTCTGAACCAGGCCATCGCCCTCTCCGACGGTCTCCGGAGAATAGACCCCCGCGCCCGGCCTGGCAAGCCGCCGGGCGCCGACCGGAGCCGCCCGCCGAGCGCTAGGGGGGCGGCGGCGCGCCTTGCCGCCCGGCCTCGGACTCGAGCCGCTCGAGCTCGCGCTGCAGGCGACGCTCCTCTTCCAGGAAGGCCTCGCGCAGCTCGGCCTCGCGCCGCTCGAGCTCGCGATTGACGATCGCCTCGACGTCGAGATCGGCCGCCGGCGCCGGCGCCTCAGCGGCGGCCGGCGGCGCGGCCGGGGGAGCGGCTTTCGCGGCGTCGGCCGCGGCGTCGACCGTGGCGCCGGCCTCCGCAGCCTCTTCGGACGGCGCCTCGCGCAGCAGGCCCAGCGCGGCGAGACCGAGGGCGAGCACGGCGAGGGCCGCCAGGGCGGCGGCGATCCAGCGCCGGCGGCGGCGGTCCGGCCGCCTCTCGGCCGCCTCCGCAGCGCTCACCGCCCCGGTCTCCTCCGGCCGTGGCGCGGAGACGGGCGCCGCGTACAGCCCGTCCACCCAGCGGGCGAGGTCCTCGGTCTCCGGCGCCGCCCCGAGCCCGCGCAGCGCCGCCTCCAGCTCGTGCTGCATCTCGCCGGCGTCGGGGAAGCGCTTCGCCGGGTCCTTGCGCAGCGCCCGCAGGACGATGCGGTCGACCTCCCTCGGGATCTCGGGGTCGATCGTCCTCGGCGCCCGCACCCGGCAGGCGCGCACGGCCTCGAGCAGGCCGACCTCGCCCTCGCCCGAGAAGAGCGGCTCGCCCGTGAGCATCTCGAAGAGCAGCGCGCCGAGCGAGAAGACGTCGCTCCTGGCGTCGACCGCGCCGCCGCTCGCCTGTTCCGGGGACATGTACTCGAGCTTGCCCTTGAGGACGCCCACCTGGGTGCGCGCCACCGTGGACGCCGCCTTGGCCACTCCGAAATCGCAGAGCTTGACGTGGCCCTCGCGGCCCACGAGCACGTTGCGCGGCGAGACGTCGCGGTGGACGAGGCCGAGCGCGCCGTCGCCGGAGCGCCGCCCGTGGGCGTAGTCGAGGGCGCTCGCCAGACGGGCCGCGATCCGCAGCGACAGGTCCAGCGGCAGCTTGACGCCCCGCTCCCGCGCGGCGTTCAGGATGCCGCGCAGGTCGCGCCCCTCGACGTACTCCATGGCGATGAAGTAGTCCGGGCCGATCTTGCCGAGGTCGTAGATGTGGACGATGTTCTCGTGGCTGAGCTCGGCGGCGAGCTTGGCCTCGTCGATGAACATGGTGACGAAGTCCCGGCTCTCGGCGAGGTGGGGGAGGATCTTCTTGATCGCCACCGTCTTGCGGAAGCCCTCCACCCCCGACATCCGCGCCTTCCAGACCTCCGCCATGCCGCCGACCGCGATGCGCTCGACGAGCTGGTACTGGCCGAAGCGACCCGGAGCGGGGGTGGCGGCCGGCCGCTCGACCGGCTCGAGACCAGCCGGCGGCCGCGGTGGGGCCGGCGGTGAGGCCGGCTCGGGCCGGGCCGCCTCCGGCTCGGGCCGCGCCGCCTCCGGCTCGGGCCGCGCCGCCTCCGGCTCGGGCTGCGCCGGCCGCGGCTCGGGTCCGGCCGGCGGCGGGGCGGCCGGCGGCGCCGTGAGGGGGGCGACCTCCTCGGCCGTGGCGGGCCTGTCGGGCTTCGTGGGTCTTTCGGGCTCCGCCGGCCCCGCCGGCTCCTCCAGCCCGTGGCGCTCGACCTCCGCCAGGACGTCGCCGAAGATCTCCTCGGCGGTGAACTTCTTGCCGTGCGCCGCGGGGACCGGGGAGAAGACGTCGCGCGGCGCGGCGAGCGCCTGCTCCACCGCGTCGACGAGGTCGCGGCTGCGCACCGGCAGGCTCAGGATCCGGTCCGCCCCCGCCTCGTAGATCACGAACGCCTCCTCGGTGCGGTCGGGCGGCGCCATCAGCAGGGCGCCCGGGCCGCCGTTGCGGGTCCCGAAGGACTTGACGATC
>JBFJMD010000138.1:0-6445 GCA_041634115.1 Thermoanaerobaculia bacterium
CGCCCAGCGCCACTCTGCCGCGGGAGCGCCGCTGGAGGCCGGCGATCGCGCGCAGCAGGCTGGTCTTGCCGGCGCCGGAGGAGCCGAAGACCCCCGTCACTCGCCGCTCCGCGACGAAATCGACCGCGAGCCGGAAGCGGTCGAGGGGCAGGTCGAGCCGCACCGCCAGCGCCGGCGCTTCCGTCATCCTTCGGTCTGCCGGCCCGGCGCCTGCCGGGACAGGGCCTCCGAGGCGAGGATGGCGGCGAGGCCGGCCGCCACGGCTACGGCCAGCAGGAAATAGGCCTCGCGCTGGGCGCCCACCTGCTGGGCGGAGTAGATCGCGGAGGCGAGCGTCTGGGTGCGGCCCGGGATGTTGCCGGCCACGATCACGGTGGCCCCGAACTCGCCGAGCGCGCGGGTGAAGCCGAGGATCGCGGCGGCCAGGATGCCGCGCCAGGCCAGCGGCAGGGTGAAGCGCAGCCAGGTTTCGGCGCGGCCGTGTCCGAGCGTCCTCGCCATCATCTCGAGGCGCGGGTCGACCCCCTCGAAGGCGACGCGCGCGGTGCGCACGACCAGCGGGAACGCCATGACCGACGAGGCGATCACCGCGCCCTTCCAGGTGAGCAGGAGGCCGAGGTCGAATCCCAGGGTGGCGCGCCCGAGCGGGCCGTCGGTGGCGAAGAGCCGCAGCAGCAGATAGCCGACGGCGGTCGGCGGCATCACCAGCGGCAGCCCGGCCAGGGCCGAGACCAGGCCCTTGCCGGGGAAGTCGCGCCGGGCCAGCAGGTAGGCGAGGAGCAGCGCGGGCACCAGGACGGCCAGCGTGGCCGCGGTCGCGACCTGGAGGCTGACGCGGAGCGCCTCGAGGGCGTGCGGGCTCATGGCGCCATCCTAGCTACGGCAGGGGCGAGAATCCATGCGCCGCGAACGTCGCGACCGCGCGCGGGTCCGAGAGGAACTCCAGGAACGCGCCCGCCTCGGCGCTCCGCGGGCGGCCGGCGATCGCGGCGGCGACGTAGCGGATCCCCGGCGTCAGCTCGGCCGGCACCTCGAGCAGCGTCCGCGCGCCGCCGGCCGCGGCGACGTCGCTGGCGTAGACGATGGCCACGGTGTCCGGGATCGCCTCGACGAGGCCGAGCGCCGCGCGCACGTTCGGCGCGGCGACCACCCGGTCCCGCAGCCGATCCCAGAGGCTGCCGCCGGCGGTCTCCACGGAGATGAGCAGCTCGCGAGCGTAGAGACCCGCGGGCACCGCGTCGGGATCGCCGAGCGCCAGGTGGCGGAAGTCCGCCGCCGCCAGATCCGAGAGCGCGGCGAGCCGCAGCGGGCTGTCGCGGTGGGCGACGACGACGAGCCGGTTCGAGAGGAACGGGCGCCGGGTTCCGGCCGCCAGCAGCCCGGCGCTCTCGACCCGGTCCA
Source organism: Thermoanaerobaculia bacterium (assembly GCA_041634115.1). Taxonomy (GTDB): domain Bacteria; phylum Acidobacteriota; class Thermoanaerobaculia; order Multivoradales; family JAHEKO01; genus JBFJMD01. The sequence continues at coordinate 1,402 of JBFJMD010000138.1, forward strand.
TCCAGGCCTCGTTCGCCGACAGGAAGAGGTCGGCCTCGGGCGCCGCCAGGAGCTGCTGGGCGAGGACGTTCGAGCCGGCGAAGTTGAAGTCGACCGGAGTGCCGGTGCGCTCGCCGAAGAGCCGGCCGACCTCGCTCAGCGCGTCGCGCAGGCTCGACGCCGCGAAGACCAGGAGCGGCTCTGCGGACGGCTCGCGGGCGCACGACCCGGCGGTCAGCGCCAGCGCGGCGAGACCGAGGGCCGCGGCCCGCGCGGCGCGGCCTCGCGCGCGGACGGTGCGCCGATGCGGGCGGTCTCCGACGGCCATCCTCCAGCGCGTTCTACCACAGCCGCCCGAGCGGCGGGTTATGATGCGCGGCGCGGCGTCTCCCACCGGCCGGCCTCGGGAGCCCGGCGCCGCGACCTTCGAGAGAGGACGAGATCCGATGGTGTTTCGAAAGCTGGAGGCGGCGCCGGAGGGCGCCGTCGAGCCCGAGCGGCGCGGGCGGGTCGTCGGCAGGTTCTGCCGCGCCTGCGGCGGCTTCTATCCGCTGTACGGCGCCCGCCACCTCGGCAAGCCGGCCCTCGGGCGCGATCACGTCGCCTCGACCTGCACCCACGAGGGCGAGCCGTTCGAGCCCGGCGACGACTGGTGGGAGGCGGCCGTCGAGATCCTGCCGGCGCCGCCGGCGGCGGCGGAAGGCTCCGCCTAGTTCGAGCGCGCGGCCCGCGCCGCGAGGAGGGTAGAGATGGCGACAAAGACCGACCGCGTGCGCTTCGAGGGGGCGCTCGGGGAGCGCCTGGCGGCCCGGCTGGAGCTGCCCGACGGCGAGCCGCGGGCGTTCGCCCTCTTCGCCCACTGCTTCACCTGCTCGAAGGACCTCAAAGCCGTGGTGCGGATCAGCCGCGCCCTCGCCGAGCGCGGCGTCGGCGTCTTCCGTTTCGACTTCACCGGCCTGGGCGAGAGCGAGGGGGACTTCGCCGACACCGACTTCTCCTCGAACCTCGAGGACCTGGTCGCCGCCGCCGGCTACCTCGGGGAGCGCTGGGGCGGCCCCCAGATCCTGGTCGGACACAGCCTCGGCGGCGTCGCGGTGCTGGCGGCGGCGAAGCGCATCCCTTCGGCGCGGCTGGTGGCCACGATCGGGGCGCCGAGCGACACCGACCACCTGCGCCGGACCCTGCTCGACCGCGCCCCCGAGCTCGCCGAGGCCGCCGAGGCCGAAGTGGACCTCGCCGGCCGCCGCATCCGGGTGCGCCGCCAGCTCCTGGAGGACCTCGCCCGCCAGAACGTCGAGCAGGCGATCGCCGGCCTCGGGCTGCCGCTGCTCATCTTCCATTCGCCGGTGGACCGGGTCGTCGGGATCGACCACGCCCGGCGCATCTACCAGGCGGCGAAGCATCCGAAGAGCTTCGTGTCGCTGGACGGCGCCGACCACCTGCTGCTCGAGCGGCCGCAGGACGCGCGCTTCGTCGGCGAAGTGCTCTCGGCCTGGGCGAGCCGCTTCGTGGACGCCGGCGAAGCCGGGGAGGAAGCGGCGGCGGAGGCCGGCCGCCCCGGCGAGGTCGTGGTCACCGGTGGCGCCGGCGGCTTCGCCAACCGGATCGCCAGCGGCCGCCACCGGCTGCGCGCCGACGAGCCGGCCTCGCTCGGCGGCACCGACACCGGCCCCAGTCCGTACGAGCTGCTGCTGGCGGCGCTCGGCGCCTGCAAGTCGATGACCCTGCGCATGTACGCCGACCGCAAGGGCTGGCCGCTGGAGGGCGTCGAGGTGCGCCTCGCCCACTCGAAGGTGCACGCCCGCGACTGCGCCGAGTGCGAGACCAAGGAGGGCAAGATCGACCGCATCGAGGTCGAGATCGAGGTCGCGGGGCCGCTCGACGACGACCAGCGCCGGCGCCTGATGGAGATCGCCGACCGCTGCCCCGTGCACCGCACCCTGGTCTCCGAGATCGAGATCCTGAGCCGGTAGGGCGACGTGGCGAGCGATCCCTCCGAAGAGCCGCGCATCCTCGGCCGGGCCGAGCACGGCCTGTCGCGCAAGAACGTCCACGAGGACGCCCTCAAGGTCCTCTACCGCCTCCACCGCTCGGGCTTCGCGGGCTTTCTCTGCGGCGGCGCCGTGCGCGACTTGCTGCTCGGGCGCACTCCCAAGGACTACGACGTGGCGACCGACGCGCGGCCGCAGCAGGTGCGGCGGCTGTTCCGCAACTCGCGCATCATCGGCCGCCGCTTCCGGCTGGTGCACGTCTTCTTCAAGGACGGCAACATCGAGGTCGCGACCTTTCGCCGCGACCCCGACCCGCAGGCCCAGGCGAGCGCCCCCGGCGAGCTGCTGATCACCGACGATAACGTCTTCGGCACCCCCCGCGAGGACGCCTTCCGGCGCGACTTCACCGTCAACGCGCTCTTCTACAACATCGCCGACTTCAGCGTCATCGACTACGTCGGCGGCGTGGACGACCTGGAGCACCGGCTGATCCGCGCGATCGGCGAACCCGAGATCCGCTTCCAGGAGGACCCCGTGCGGATGACCCGGGCCTGCGAGCTGGCCGGGCGCCTCGGCTTCTCGATCGAGGCGGCCACCCAGCGCGGCATCTGGACCCAGCGCGGCGAGCTGGCCAAGGCCTCCACCGCGCGGCTGACGGAAGAGGTGCTCCAGCTCCTGCGCTGCGGTCACGCCGGGCGGGCGCTGCAGTGGATGCTCGATCTCGGGCTGCTCGACGACCTGCTGCCGGAGGTCTTCGCCATGGTCGACGCCGACGAGCGCGGGCTCGGTGAATTCGGCGCCATCCTGCCGATCCTCGACCGGATGGTGGCCCGGGGCCGCGAGCTGTCGGAGATCGGGCTGCTGTCGATCCTGCTGCTGCCGACGGTCCTGCTGCGGCGGCTCGACGAGGAGAAGCGCCGCGGGGCGCCGGTGGACCGCCAGACCCTGCGCTCGCTGGCGGAGGAGTCGATCGCGCCCTTCTTCGCCCGCTTCACGCTGTCGAAGCTCAAGGCCGAGCAGGTGGTGCAGACGCTGATGGCGTTCGTCCGCCTGGGCGAGACCGGATGGGAGCCGGCGGAGCGCATGCGCTTCGCCCGAAAGCCCTGGTTCGACGACGCGCTCCTGCTCTTCGAGGTGCTCGCCGAGGCGACCGGCGAGGCCGGCGAGGAGCTGGCGGCCTGGCAGCGGGTCGTCGAGCGCCGCCCCGAGCGGCCGGCCAGGGAGCGCCGCCGGCCGCGCCGGCGGCCGCGCCGCCGTCGCCGCCGCCGTCGCCGCTGAGCCGGGATTCCAGTATCATCCGGAGAGAGTCGCGTGGCCCGCCGGGAGGCGGCCGCGGGGGCGGGCGCTGACCGTAAGCCTGACCCGATCGTCCTCGCGAGGCTGCAGTCGAAAGGTGGACAGATGTCCGGAATCCTGAGCTTCTACCGCTCGGCGGTGGGCAAGAAAGCGGTCATGGCGGCCACCGGACTGCTGCTCTTCGGCTTCGTGGTGGGCCACCTGCTGGGCAACCTGAAGCTCTACCAGGACCCGGAGAAGATCAACGGCTACGCCGAGTGGCTGCGCGAGATCGGCACGCCCGCGCTGCCGCCCTCCGGCTTCCTGTGGATCGCGCGGCTCGTCCTGCTGGCGGCGGTGGCGCTCCACATCCACGCCGCCTGGCGGCTCACCCTGATCAACCGGCGGGCGCGCCCGGTCGCCTACAAGAAGCGGGCCGTGGTGCAGGCCGACTACGCCACCCGCACCCTGCGCTGGGGCGGCGTCATCATCGCGCTGTTCGTCGCCTACCACCTGGCGCACTTGACCTGGGGCTGGGCGTGGGCGCACCCCGAGTTCCGCGCCGGGGACGTCCACCACAACGTGGTCGCCGGCTTCCGCGTCTGGTGGGTGAGCGGCTTCTACGCCCTGGCCCAGGTGGCCCTCGGCTTCCACCTCTACCACGGGCTCTGGAGCATGTTCCAGTCGCTGGGCTGGGGCGAGCCGCGGGGCCGGGACTGGCGGCGGACCTTCGCCCACGTCTTCGCCTGGGCGATCACGCTGGGCAACCTTTCGTTTCCGCTCTCGGTCCTCGCCGGGGTGATCGGCTAGGAGGTTGGCGATGGCTCTCGACACCAAGATCCCTTCGGGCCCCCTGGCCGACAAGTGGGACCGGCACCGCTTCGAGCTGAAGCTGGTCAATCCGGCCAACAAGCGGCGCTTCGAGGTCCTCGTGGTGGGCTCGGGCCTGGCCGGCGGCTCGGCGGCGGCGTCGCTGGCGGAGCTGGGCTACAAGGTCACCTGCTTCTGCTACCAGGACAGCGCCCGCCGCGCCCATTCGATCGCCGCCCAGGGCGGGATCAACGCGGCCAAGAACTATCAGAACGACGGCGACAGCATCTGGCGCCTGTTCTACGACACGGTCAAGGGGGGGGATTTCCGCTCCCGCGAGGCCAACGTCTACCGGCTGGCGCAGGTGAGCGTCAACATCATCGACCAGTGCGTGGCCCAGGGGGTGCCGTTCGCGCGCGAGTACGGCGGCCAGCTCGCCAACCGCTCCTTCGGCGGCGCCCAGGTCTCGCGCACCTTCTACGCCCGCGGCCAGACCGGCCAGCAGCTGATGCTCGGCACCTACCAGGCCCTGTCGCGCCAGATCGGGGCGGGCAAGGTCGAGATGCTGCCGCGCACCGAGATGCTCGACCTGGTCGTCGAGGACGGCCGCGCGCGCGGCATCGTCACCCGCGACATGGTGAGCGGCGAGATCCGCTCCTGGTCGGCGGACGCCGTGGTGCTGGCCACCGGCGGCTACAGCAACGTCTTCTACCTCTCGACCAACGCCAAGGGCTGCAACGCGACCGCCATCTGGCGGGCGCACCGGCGCGGCGCCTTCTTCGCCAATCCCTGCTTCACCCAGATCCACCCGACCTGCATCCCCCAGCACGGCGACTACCAGTCGAAGCTCACCCTGATGAGCGAGTCGCTGCGCAACGACGGCCGCATCTGGGTGCCGAAGGAGGCGGGCGACCGGCGGCGGGCGCGCGAGATCCCCGAGGACGAGCGCGACTACTACCTGGAGCGCCGCTACCCCGCCTTCGGCAACC
>JBFJMD010000139.1:0-6432 GCA_041634115.1 Thermoanaerobaculia bacterium
GCCGGAGGAGGTAGCGCCCTCACCCGTGGGGGGCGCATCTGATCAGGGCACCCGGCACGAAGGCCGGGCGGGACGAACGGGATTCGCCCGGCACAGGTCCGGGCGCTACCTTGGGGGCGGCAGGGGGTGGTCCTTCAGGTGCCAGTGGTAGCGGCCCTCGCGGCGGCGGCGCTCCCGATCGGAGAGCCCCCGGTAGCCGCAGGGCGGGCGCCGCCAGCGCCGGGTCAGGGCCAGGAAGAACCATCCCAGCGGCAGGTAATAGCCGAACAGGTCCCAGTCCCGCAGCCAGCGGTGGAGGAAGTTGCGCGCCGGCGGCCGCCGCCGGTCGCGCGAGTGGGTGACGAAGGTCCACACCCAGGTGAAGGGGACCATCAGCGAGCGCCGCCCCTTCGCCTTGCGCCACTCGCGGGCGAGCGAGCGGAGCTGATAGGGCCGCTGGCCGTAGCGCCCGACGTAGTAGTCGAGGCGCTCCTGCATGCGGTCGCGGATCACCCGCGCCACCTCGCGCGAAGCGTGGCGGGTCAGGTTGACCGGATCGCCCAGCTCCAGCTCCTCGACGAGCTGGGCCACGTGGAACGGCCGGCCGACGACGAAGATCATCCGCGCCGGCAGCGCCAGGTACCAGAGGAAGGGGAAGAGCACTGCCAGCGGCCCCGCGGGGAGCGGCAGGAAGGGCACCCCGAGCTTCTGCACCAGCCGGTCCACCCAGCCGATCATGAAGCTGAACGGGATCACCCACTCGGCGTTGACGATGTAGATCGGGTAGACCGGCGCCCGGCGGCGGGCCGCGAGGATCACGAAGCTGGTCTTGAACTCCTGGAGCTGGTAGCGGCGCGCGAACCCCTTGCCGATGCCCGGCACCCCCTCCGGGTAGTAGAGCACCCGCTGGCCGCGCGCCAGCAGGCGGTCGAAGTTGTCGAAGGTCATGTCCACGCCGCCGCCGCGCCGCCAGAAGTTGTCGATGCCGAAGGGGCGCATCCACCAGGTGTGCGACAGGGTCGTCTCGTAGACCGAGCGGCACTTGAGCGACGGGTCGCCCCGGTGGCGGTTCCAGAGCAGCGAGTCGAGCACCATGCCGTCGTAGGGGAAGGCGCTGCCGCTGTGGTTGCCGGCGAAGATCGCGGGCCCGTGCTCCGGCAGCCGGTCGGCGTGGATCAGTCGGGGCCGAAAGTAGCAGTCCCGGAGCGGGCCGAAGAACTCCCGCAGCATGTCCTCGAAGTACTCGATGTCGAGCGGATCGACGGGCTCGTCGGGGCCCTGCGCCGCGTGCGGGGCATCGTCGCTGGTCGCGTCGGCTTGCGGCCGGGCCGGGCGCGGGGAGGTCATCGGCGAGAAGGCGGGCTAGCGCCCCTTGCGCAGGGCGAGCACCAGGCCGAGGGCGAAGAGCGCCGCCCACAGCGGCCACGGGCCCTTGAGCGCGGCGACGATCGCCCCGGAGACGATGCAGAAGCCGGCGAAGACCGTGCCGCGGATGCCGGTGAAGGGGTTCTCGGGCGGCCTTCGGGTCGTCTGCTCGAGCACCCGCAGGCCCTCCGTCACCAGCATCGGCGCTTTGATCAGGGCGTCCACCAGCTCGGGCGCGCCCCGCAGGCTCTCGCGGGCGATCCGGATCGGACTGAACTGCCCGAGGAAGATGCGGTTGATGTGGGCCTGGGAGACGGCGGCGACGTCGAAGCCGGGCTTGAGATAGTGGCCGACCCCCTCGAAGGTGACGATCGCCTTCACCATGAGGACCAGCTCGACCGGGAAGTACATCCGGTAGCGGGCCCCCTTGCTGACCGACTCGAGGATGAGCTGGCCGATCGAGTAATCCTCGAAGCTCGAGCTGCGGCGCCAGCGCCGGCAGATCTCCTCGACGTCGCGGCGGAAGCCCTTGGGGTCGCCGCCCGGGCCGGGCTGGGCGATCGCGGCGAGGTAGCGCGCCGCGTTCTCGACGTCGCCCATCACCAGGCAGTAGTAGTAGTAGAGAAGGGTCCGCCGCAGCTCGTCGTCGAAGCGGCCGACCATGCCGAGGTCGATGAATCCGATTCTCGGGCCCGGCAGGATCATCAGGTTGCCCGGGTGCAGGTCGGCGTGGAAGAAGCCGTCCTTGTAGAGCATGCGGATGATGGACTCCGCCCCGAGGTCGATCACCCGGTCCCGCTCGTCTTCCGTCAGCGCCTCCTTCACCTCGGGGTCGTTCGGCTTGATGCCGTCGATCAGCTCCATCACCAGCAGCCGCTCGGTGGTGAACTCCCGGTAGATCTTGGGGAAGGTCACCTGGTCCATTTCCTTGAAGTTGGCGGCGAAGGTCTCGGCGTTCTCGGCCTCGGTGCGCAGGTCCGCCTCGCGCAGCGTGTAGTGGCAGAACTCGTCGATCATGCGCCGCGGCTGGAAGCGCCCGAGGAAGACCTGCAGGATCGAGCCGAAGAGCTTGAGCAGGACCACGTCCTTGGCCAGGGTCTCGCGAATGCCGGGCTTGACCATCTTGAGGATCACCGCCTCGCCTTCGCGGTTGCGCGCCTGGTGGATCTGGCCGATCGAAGCCGAGCCGAGCGGCGTCGGGTCGATCCACTCGAAGACCTCGCCGGCCGGGCGCCCCAGCTCCTTTTCCAGCAGCTCGACGAAGCGCTCGGAGCTGACCGCCGGCAGCCGGTCGAGGAGGTTCTTGAGCTCTTCGGTCACCGCCGCCGGCAGCAGGTCCTCGCGCAGGCTCAGGATCTGCCCGAGCTTGATGTAGGTCGGTCCCATCACCTCGAGCCGCCGCCGCAGCTGCACCGGAAAGGGCTGCTCGACGTAGCGCTCGGAGACCGTGTGCCGGCCCACCCAGGCCAGGGCGCGCAGGACGAGGAAGCGCAGGCCGCCGCGCTCCGCCGCCGGCCGGGTCCGGACGACCGAGACGATCCCCCCGAAGAGCATGCCGCTGAAGTGCCGCTGGGTGGTGAAGAAGCGGCGCAGGAGCCCCGGCGTCGGGGTCTCGACGAGGGCCTCGAAACCCCCCGGAGCGGGGGCCGCCGGGGCCGCGGCAAGGGGCTCGGAGAGCGAGGTTCGGCTGGGCTCGGGCATCGTCCGCCGGCGGCGCCCGCGCGATGGATCGCCGCCGCCGCTATCCCGACGATTGTTTCACAACGCTATTCCAGCCAGACCGAGACTTCGCCGACCCCCACCTCGACCTCGAGCCGGGACGCCCCGTCGCCCTGGTCCCAGTAGACCTCGCTGCCGACCAGCAGCGAGCGCCGACCGCCGACCCGCTCGCCGGGCCCGAACAGCTCGGCCTCGCCGACCCCGACGTCGAGCGAGACCGGGCCGAAGTCCTTCTTCGCCGCGCGCACGGTGACCTCGCCGACGCCGACGTCCACGCGCAGGTCGCGCCCGACGCCGCGGACCTCGACCTTGCCGACCCCCATCTTCACCTCGAGTAGCGCATCGCGCGGGACCGAGAGCCTGCCCTCGATCTCCACCTTGAGCCGACCCCAGCTCGGCCGATCGTCCAGGCGCAGCACCAGCCAGCGCTTCGACGCCCGGCGCTCGAGCTTCACCGCCTCGAGCGCCTGCGCGCAGTCGGTGCCCTGCCAGCGGCAGCGGACCACGAGATCGACCGAGACCTCGCGGCCGGCGACCGCCTCGACCCGGAGGTCGCCGACCGGCAGCTCGAAGCGCAGGGTCTCGGCGCCGCCGAGATCGATCTTCTCGGAGATCTCGCGGCTCGAGGCGCCGGCGGGCGGAGCGAAGGCGACGAGGGAGAGCAGAAGCAGGGTGGCGGCGGTCTTTTTCATGGCGATCCTCTCCAGGGCGCGGCCAGGGCCCGTCTGAGAATACGCCGTTCGGGCCGACGGTGTTTCCGAAATCCGGGCACCGGAGCGATTTCCGCGGGACCGGCGCCCGTTCCCCGGTTACAGTCGCGCCGCCACGATCTGGAAGAACGTCAGCGAGAAGAGGATCGCGACCAGCCCCACGAGGCTCAGGAGCGCCGTCCGCCGTCCGCGCCAGGAGGCGCTGCGACGGACGGCGAGGATCGCCCCGTAGAGCAGTCCGCCGAAGAGCAGCGCCAGGATCTTGGGCTCGAGGAACCAGGTCTCCGGCAGGTGGAGCAGCGCCCAGCGGACCCCCGTGCCGAACGCCGCCGCGAGGCCGGCGAAGGCGCACCAGAGGGCGACGCTCGTCATCCGCTCGAGGGTCGCCTTGCGCGGCAGGTTGCCGAAGAGCAGCGTGAAGTGGCCGGAGCGGTCCTCGCGGTCGATGTTCAGGTGGAGAAAGCCGTAGGCGGCGGCGACCGCGCAGGCGGCGAAGGCGGCGAGGGTCAGCGCGCGGTGCGTGGCGAACAGCGGATCGGGGGTGCCCGCCGGTTCCGGCCTGCCGCCCAGTTGCTCGAGCACTGACGCGAAGACCTGAAAGAAGAAGGCGAGGCCGACCATCCAGAAGCCGGTGGCGCGGCTGCGCGCCGCCCACTCGCACCCGAGGTAGACGAGGGCGACCGAAAGCGCCAGCAGCGACAGCGAGCCGGCGGCGTCGCTGGCGGGAAAGACCGCCCATTCGAGGATCGGCGCGGCGAGCACCGGACCGCCGAGCTGCGCGAGGTGGGCGAAGACCGTCAGGTGGAGCCCGAGCGGAGCCAGCCACCGCGCCGCCGACTCGCGGCGGACGTAGAGCCGACCGTAGGCGAGCGCCGTCCCCAGGTAGGCGGCGGCCAGACCCGGGGCACCGTAGGTGAGGAGGATCTCCATCGCGTCGGCGGGCGCGGCCCGCGCGGAGGTTCGAGGCTTGCGGCCATCGTAGCACCGCGACCGGACCCCCAACCTGTAGCGGCCGGCCCGCGCGCCGCCCGAATCCCGACGAGACCGCCGCCCCCGAACCCGCGTCGCCTCCCATTGCCGCGGTCCACCTCGTCTGCTAGTGTCTGGCGTCCTTTCCCGTCCGGAGTCCTCCGGAGCCCGCCATGGCCAACACCGTCGTCATCGGAATGCAGTGGGGCGACGAGGGCAAGGGCAAGATCGTCGACCTCCTCTGCCCGGCCTTCGACGCCGTCGTCCGCTTCCAGGGGGGCGACAACGCCGGCCACACCGTCAAGTTCGGCGATCGCCACTTCGCCCTCCATCTGGTGCCCTCGGGCATCCTCCACGAGGGGACCCGCTGCGTTCTCGGCAACGGCATGGTGATCAACCCGGACGCCCTGTTCCGCGAGCTCGAGGCGCTCGCCGCGGCCGGGGTCGAGGCCGCGGGCCGGCTGTTCGTCTCGAGCCGCGCCCACGTGCTCATGCCCTTCCACGCCGAGCTCGACCGCGCCCGCGAGGCGGCCCGCGGTAGGCGCAAGATCGGCACCACCTCGCGCGGCATCGGCCCCGCCTACGAGGCGAAGGCCTCGCGGTACGGGCTCCGGGTCTGCGACCTCGCGGCGGCGGGGCGGAGCCCCCGCCTCGACGCCGCCATCGCCAAGGTGGCGGCCGAGCTCGACGGACTCGCCGCCGCCGACCGCCCCACGGCCCCCGGCGACCCGGTCGTCGAGCGTCCGGCCGGGAGCGCTCCTCCCGCGGCGGCGATCGATCGCGACGCCGAGGTCGCCCGCTGTCGCGACTGGGGCGAGCGGCTGGCGCCCTACGTCCGCGAGACCGCCTACCTGCTCAATGCCTGGATCGACCGCGGCGAGAGCCTCCTCTTCGAGGGCGCCCAGGGGACCCTGCTCGACCTCGACCACGGGACCTACCCCTACGTCACCAGCTCCAGCGCCTCCGCCGGCGGCGCCTCGACTGGCACCGGCGTCGCCCCCGGCCGCATCGACGGCGTCCTCGGGGTCTTGAAGGCCTACACCACCCGGGTCGGCGGCGGCCCCTTCGTCACCGAGCTCGAGGACGAGACCGGCGGCTTCCTGCGCGAGCGCGGCAACGAGTTCGGCACCACCACCGGCCGCCCCCGCCGCTGCGGCTGGTTCGACGCCGTCGTCGCCCGCCACTCGCGGATGATCAACGGCGTCGGCGCCGTCGCCCTCACCAAGCTCGACGTCCTCGACGACCTCGACCAGGTCCGCGTCTGCGTCGCCTACCGGATCGACGGCGAAGAGCGCCGCGACCTGCCGGCGACCGTGGCCGAGCTCGAGCGCGCCGAGCCCGTCTACCGCAGCGTCCCGGGCTGGGGCGGGAGCACCGTCGGAACGCTCGAATTCGAGGACCTCCCGGCTCGCGCCCGGGACTACGTCGCCCTGCTCGAAGAGGAGGTCGGCGCCCCCGTCGCCATCATCTCCACCGGCCCCCGCCGCGAGGAGACCATCGTCCGCGACGGCACCCCGCTGGATCGGCTGGCCTCGGGGCGGCTCGAAGAGGTCCGCCGCCAAAGAAACGGGTAGCGCCCTGACCCGTGCAGGGCGCCCAAATGGAACGCGCCGCAGGCGCGTCGCCCAACGGGCCCCGAAGCAAGGTAGCACCCTGACCCGTGCAGGGCGCCCAGATCGAACACGCCGCA
>JBFJMD010000140.1:0-6414 GCA_041634115.1 Thermoanaerobaculia bacterium
GCACCAGCTCCAGGCGCTCCTCGACCGTCTTGGTGATCGTCTGCTCGTGGGGGCGGATCACCCCCGCTTCCCGCTCTTCGAGCCCGACGAGGCCGCAGATCCCGAGGCGGGCGCCGCCGCCGGCGAGCCGGATCTCGTAGGGGTAGAGGGCCGGTCTCCCGTCGCGGCCGACGTGGCGGTCCTCCAGCCAGGCGCGGTGCAGCGCCGCGGCGTGCTCGGCCGGGCTCCGGCCCTCGCCGCCCACCGGGCGGGAGAGATGCGCGAAGTGGCGCGGGTCGAGCGCCTGCAGACGCTCCCGCGCCGCCTCGTCGATCTGGTCGAAGGGCGGCGCCGCGCGCCTTCCGGCTTCGGCGTCCGAGCCGGCGTAGCGAATTCCCTCGAAAGCGAAAAAGCGCATGCTTCCTCCTGCGGCGCGTATCCTACCGCGTCCGATCCGAGCGCGCGGCCGGCCCCCGACCGGGCCGCCGGCGGCCGGCTCAAGGCAGCTCTTCGAGCCGGCGCAGGTCTTCGGGAGTGTTGACGTTGGCGACGGCGCCGGGGTCGTCGACGGCCACCTCCGCGGTCTCCTGCGGGTGTCGCGCCAGAAGCTGGCGCAGCCCGACGCCGGGGTCGAGACCCGGGATCTCGGCGATCGCCGCCGGCGCGACGACCAGGGGGTGGCCGCGCCGGCCCTCGTAGACCGGCAGCGCCAGCAGCGTGCCGCCCGCGCGGACCCGCTCGATCAGGGTGCGGACCGTCTCCGCCCGCACCGCCGGCACGTCGGCCGGACAGACGACCAGCGGGTCACCGCCGGCCGCCAGCGATTCGGCCCCGCCGAGGGCGTCGACGCCGGCCTGGACGCTCGAGAGCATGCCGCGCGAGGGATCGGGGTTGACCGCCGGCACGACCCCAGCCGCGCCCGCCGCCCAAGCGGCGATCGCCTCGTCGCCGGGGACCTCGGCGGCGGTCACGACGGCGATCGAGCGCACCCCCGCCGCGAGGAGGCTGGCGGTCAGAGCGCCGAGGAAGGTCGTCCCGCGAAAGGGGAGCAGCGGCTTCGGACGCCCCATCCGCAGCGAGCGGCCGGCGGCCGGCACGACGGCGAGCGCCATCGCCGACGCTACTTCGGCAGCTCGGCGAGCCGCTTTTCGAGCTCGGCGAGTCGCTTTTCGAGCTCGGCGATCCGCCCCTGCAGCCCTTCGCGGCGCTGGCGCATCTCGAGCAGCCGCTCCTCCCACTCGGGCGTCCGCATCCGCTCCATCATCTCGCGCACGGCGCCGTCGAGCATCTCGACGTCGATGGCGATGGCCCCCGGCGGCAGCGCCTCGATCTCCCACATCTCGAGGGGACGGCCCGGCTCGCCGCGCTGCCGCAGCAGCCGCCCGATCTCGACCTGCGGCCGGCGCCGCTTCTCCAGGGTGGCGCGGACCCGGGTCAGCTTGCCGCCGCGCCACACCTCGAGCGCCGCGACGTCGCCCTCCTGCCGATCGCCGATGCGGCGGGCCACCTCGGAGGGGGTGCGGACGCTCTCGCCGTCGATGGCGGTCAGCAGATCGCCGACCTGGAGGCCGGCGCGCGCGGCGGGGCTGTCCGGCTCGACCCGGGAGACCAGGACGCCGGCCGCCTGCGGCGCCCCGAAGTGGGCCCGGAGCTCGGGCGTCACCTCGACCAGGGCGACGCCGAGAAAGCCGCGCTCGGCGGCCAGGAGGCCGTAGGCGCCGGATCCTTCACCGTCGAGCTCCAGGATCTTCCATTCCAGGTCGTCCGGCCCTTCGCCCACGCCGCGGACGACGACGCGCCGCTGGACGCGCTCTTCCGTCTCCCCGGCGGCGCCCTCCGGGCGGCCGGAGCCGGGCGGCGCCCCCCAGGCGGTGTCCGCCGCCGGGGCGCCGGCGGCGAGCAGGGCGAGCAGCAGAGCGGTCCGCGGAGTGGATCGATCGCGAGCAGACATGCCGAGCTCCTTTCCTTTCATTCCTCGGGCGCCGCCGGCGGCGTGACGAAGGTCGCCGGCAGCACGGCCCCGGTCGGGCGCAGATCGAGCAGCGGGCCGGCGTCGAAGACCAGGTCGTAGGATTCGTCGCCGCCGAGATAGAGCAGCGGGTCGGTCTCGCTGGCGATGGCGCGCAGGTCCGCGAGCTCGCGGCGCAGCTCGAGGTGCTGTTGGCGGATCTGCCGCGCCTGCTCCGCGATCCGCGACTGCCGCTCCCGGTGCCAGGTGAGGCCGACGGCGACGGCGAGCGCGGCCGCCAGGACCGCCGCCGCCCGCCAGCGCCCGGGCCGCCGGGGACGGCCGCGGCCGGTGACCGCGCGCTCGACGCGGCCGGTGAAGCCCGGCGACGCGACGGCCCGCGGCAGCTCCGCGAGGGCCCGGTCCAGGCGGTCCTCTCGTTCTCCGGTCATCTCTTCCGACCTCCGAGCCAGTACGGCGAGAGCAGCTCTTCGAGGCGCCGCTTCCCGCGGTGGATTCTGGACTTGACGGTGCCCTCGCGGCAGCCGGTCAGCTCGCCGATCCGCCGGTACGACCAGCCCTCGATCGAGGACAGGACCAGCGGCACCCGGTAGCGCAGCGGCAGCCGGGCGAGGGCGTGCGCGAGCTCCCGCTGCAGCTCGCGGTCGAGCAGCCGCTGCTGGGGCGCCGCCGGCGAGCCGTGGCCGTTGGGCGACAGGAAGGCGGCGCGCAGGAATCGCCGCCGCGCCCGCTGCCGCTCGCGGCTGCGCAGGAGGTTCGTGCCGATGCGCAGCAGGTAGGCGCCGAGTCGCCCCCGCTCCCGGTAGCGCGCGCCGCGCTCGAAGAGCCGCACGAACGCCTCCTGGGCGAGGTCCTCGGCGTCCTCCTGGCGGCCGGTGAGCCGGGTCAGGTAGCCGACGAGCGGGTCCTTGTGGCGATCCACGAGGCGGGCGAAGGCGCCACGATCCCCGGCCCGGGCGGCCTCGAGGAGCTCTCCGTCGCTGGCCTGTTCGTCCACGTGCACCGTGCCTCCAAAGGGTATAACGCCCGAGGCCGATTCCAGTTCCCGGCGGTCGACCGTCGGCGACAGTCGTGCTAGCATCCGTGGGGCCTCTTGCGCGGGTCAATCGGGGCCCGGTCGACGCCGGGGCGCTCGCGGCGCGGCGCCGCGAAGCGACGGCTCGGGGACTCCTTCAAGCAGCGCCCGGAGTCCGAGATCCCGGTCCCGCCGGGGGGAGGGTGGAATGAAAGCCTCGAGAGCGATCATCGGAATTCTCGCGATCCTGCTTGCGGCCGCGCCGGCGCGCGCCGAACTGGAGCTGGAGCCGGTGCGGGCGCTGGCGGCGCAGGGCAAGACCGAGCAGGCGCTCGCGCGCCTGGATCGGATGCTGGCCGGGGCGCCGGAGGACAGCGGCGGCCTCTTCCTGCGGGGCGTCCTCCTGGTCGAGCTGCGGAGGACGGCCGAGGCCGAGCGGATCTTCAAGCGCCTGGTCGAGACGCGGCCGGACCTGCCGGAGCCCTACAACAACCTGGCGGTGATCCAGGCGGCGTCGGGCGACTACGACGGCGCGGTCGAGACCCTGAAGCGAGCCCTGCAGACGAACTCGAGCTACCGCACCGCCTACGACAACCTGACCAAGATCTACGGCCAGCTCGCCAGCCAGGCCTACCGCCAGGCGCTGAGCGAGGACCCGGTGGAGCCGGCGGAGGTCGTCCAGCTCGTCCTCCTGGGCAGCCTCTCGGCCCCTCCCGTGGCTTCCGCGCGGCGGGCGGCCACCGGCCCGCCGGCCGCTCCGACCGAGCCCGCTCCCGCCCCGGCGCCGGTCGCTCCGGATCGGCCGGCCGCCCCCGCCGCGACCGCGGCGCGGCCCGCTCCGGGCGCGGCGGCGGCTCCCCCAGCGGGCCGGGAGACCGGCGCCCGTCCCGCCCCGGCGCCCGCTCGCGAGGAGGTCCCGGCCGCGGCCGCCGCTCCGCAGCGGGGCGACGTCGCGGCGACGGTGCGGGCCTGGGCCGGCGCCTGGTCGGAGCAGCGGGTGGACGACTACCTGGCCGCCTACGCGCGCGGCTTCCAGCCCCCCGACGGCCTCGCCCGGAGCGAGTGGGAGGCGCAGCGGCGGGAGCGGCTGACCCGGCCGTCCTTCATCAAGGTCACGATCGCCTTCCTGGACTCGAAGCAGGTCGGCGAGAACCGCACCGAGGTCCGGTTCATCCAGGAGTACGAGTCCAACACCTTCGCGGACAAGGTGACCAAGACCCTGGTCCTCGTCTGGGAGGATGGCGGGTGGAAGATCCTCGAAGAGCGGGTGGAGACGTGAGGCGGCGGGCTCTGGGCGCGGCGGCCCTGGCGGTCGCACTGCTGGCCGGAGCGCTCGCCCCCGGGGACAGCGAGGGTCTCGAGGCGGACGCCCCCGCCTACGCCCCGGTGCCGGACCGGGCCCCGACCTCGGCCCAGGAGCGGCGGCTGATCCAGACCTTCTTCGACATCCGTCAGGGCCGGATCGACGACGCCATCACCAACCTCAGGATCCTGGTCGACGAGCAGCCCGACTTCCGGCTCGCCCAGCTGGTCTACGCCGACCTGCTGATGAGCCGGGCGGGTGGCCTCGACCGGCTGGGGGTGGCGTCGACGACGCCGTCGGTCGGCGGCTACCTGGCCGAGGCGCGGGCCCGCCTGGCGCGCTACCTCCGGTCGCCGCCCTCGACCGGAGTGCCGGCCAGCCTGCTGCGGCTGCCGCCGGCGACGCCGGCGGCGATCGTCGTGGACATCTCCAACTTCCGGCTCTATCTCTTCCAGCAGCGCCAGGGCCGCTACGTGCGGACCCGCGACTTCTACGTCTCGATCGGCAAGGGGGGCATCGAGAAGGAGCGCGAGGGCGACGAGAAGACGCCGATCGGGGTCTACCACGTCGCCGGCTTCCTGCCCGGCGACACGCTGCCGGACCTCTACGGCGTCGGCGCCTTCCCGATCGACTACCCGAACGGCTGGGACCGGCTCAAGGGCCGCACCGGCAGCGGCATCTGGATCCACGGCACCGAGTCGGATCGCTACAGCCGGCCGCCGCTGTCGAGCCGCGGCTGCATCACGCTGAGCAACGAGGACTTCGAGACGCTCAGGCAGAGCGTCGAGATCGGGCGGACCCCGGTCATCGTCACCGCCGGCGTGCGCTGGATCGACCCCGACGAGATCGCGATCCAGCGGACCGCGGTGGAGAGCGCCGTAGACAACTGGCGCCGGGACTGGGAGAGCCGCGACACCGATCGCTACCTGAGCCACTACGCCGCCGAGTCGTGGGCCGGCGGCATGAGCCGGCACGCCTTCGCCGACTACAAGCGCAAGGTCAACGCCGGCAAGAAGTTCATCCGCGTCGAGCTGGACGAGGTCGGCATCTTCTCCTATCCCGGCGAGCGGGACCTGGTCCTCGTCGATTTCCTCCAGCGCTACGAGAGCGACAACTTCAAGGCCACCCGGCGCAAGCACCAGTACTGGCGGCGGGAGAACGCGGGCTGGCGCATCGTGCTCGAAGAGGGGGTCTAGCCCGACCTCCCGGGGGCGCCGCCGGCGACGGCGGGGAGACGGGCCGGCCGAGGGGATCGGAGGGGCGGGCTCGCGGCGGGCGCGGCTCGATGCCCCGCGGCGGAGGGCAAATACCGATAATAGCAGAGATCGGGCGCC
The DNA here is from genome assembly GCA_041634115.1 of Thermoanaerobaculia bacterium. Classification (GTDB taxonomy): domain Bacteria; phylum Acidobacteriota; class Thermoanaerobaculia; order Multivoradales; family JAHEKO01; genus JBFJMD01. The sequence continues at coordinate 5,601 of JBFJMD010000140.1, forward strand.
CTCGATCGGCGCCCCTCCGGTTGTGTAAGTCCTGCCTTTCGAATAGAATAGCCGAATCGAGCGCGGGGCCGGCGGGCAGGCGACATCCCGCCGGAGGTCAGTCCGCCATCCGTCCGAAACAGCCGAGTTCCAGACTCAGGATGCTCGAGATCCCACGATCGCGGTCCAGGTTCGGGCGCTGCGCTTGAATTCGCCCGCCCCCAGGACGCAACGGCGGCCAGGCGGCTCCGGCGGCCTTCCGGCGGCCGTCGCCGCGGCGCTCTGGCTGGCGGTGGCCGCGACCCCCCTCCTCGCCCTGCCCCCCCAGGAGGAGGCCTACTGCTTCGCGGTGGCCGACTCCGGCGACAACCTGGTCTTCATCAACAAGGACGGCGACGGCTTCCTCGACCTCGGCCTGACCGGCACCGGGGCGATGGAGGCCATCGCTTTCAACCCGGGGATCAGCGCCTGCGGCACGGTCGGGTCGCCGCGCAACATCGGCGGCTGCCTCTACGCCGTCAACGGCGACGACTTCGGGTTCCTGGATTACGACGACTCATGGGACGGCGACGGCAACGACTCGGAGTTCATCCAGGTCTCCGCCGACGTCGGCACCTGCACCCTGCCGGGGGGCGCCACGGTGACGATCAACGACATCGACGGGATGCAGTTCGACGTCACCCGCACCGACGCCTCGACCGGCACGTTCGTGCTGTGGGCGACGGTGCGCGACGGCGACGGCTCGGCGCCGGACGACGTGCTGGTCCAGATCGACCCCCGCACCGGCCTCGTCGACACCACGCCGACGCCGGGCTTCACCGGCGGCGCCACCTGC
>JBFJMD010000141.1:0-6402 GCA_041634115.1 Thermoanaerobaculia bacterium
CCCGAGCCGCGAAGCAGGATCCCGCGGACCATGCGGATGTAGTGGGTCAGCGGCAGGGCGAGTCCCACCCACTGGGCCGGCAGCGGCATGGCGCTGAACGGAAACATGAAGCCCGAGAGCAGCACCGATGGGAGGAAAAAGAAAAAGGACAGCTGCGTCGCCTGCAGCTGGTTGCTCGTCACCGAGGAGATGACGAGCCCCAGCGTCAGGTTGGCGCCGATGAACAGCAGCGACGCCACCGCCAGGTCGAGCATCGAGCCCTCGATGGGCACCCTGAAGATAAGCAGACCGGTGAGCAGCACGATCAAGATCTGCGCGAATCCGATGCCGACATAAGGCGCGATCTTGCCGATCATCAGCTCGAAGCGATGCACCGGCGTGCCGATCAGAAACTCGAACGTCCCGCGCTCGCGCTCACGGACGATCGACAGTGAGGTCATCAGGATCATCGTCGTCGTCAGGATGACCCCGAGTAGCGCCGGCACGACGAACACCGGCGTCCTGAGCTCCGGGTTGTAATAGGTCAGCACCGAGAAGCGCCACGGCCGCTCGAGATCGCTGCTGGCGTCGGAGGCGGCGCTCTCCCGTGCCGATCCCCGCGACGCCCGGGAACGCACCGCGAACGCCAGTCGGCGGCTGTTGAGCTGGTCTTCCAGCCCGTCCGTCGCCACCAGGACCGCCCGGGCGAGAGTCGGGTCCGTGGCGTCGACCAGAAACGAGACCTCGGCGCCCTGCCCGCGGTAGTAGTCCCTGGTGAAATCTGCCGGGATCAGGACCACCACCTGCACCCGCCCCTCCTCGAGCATCCGCCTCGCCGCCTGCTCGTGCGGCGGTAAGGCCGCGACATCGAAGGTCTGGGTCGCGTGCAGCTCGCCTACGAGCAGCCGCGAGGCGGAGGTGTTCGAGTAGTCGACGATCGCCGTATCGGCATGGCGGACGTCCTGGTTGATGGCGTAGCCGAACATGATCAATTGAACGATGGGAACGCCAACGACGAAACCCATCGTCAGCTGATCCCGCACCAGCTGAATGAGCTCTTTGCGCGCGATCGCGACGATGCGGCGCAGCGGCAGCGGAAGGATCACTGCGCACCTTCCGCCAGCGACTCCCCGAGGCCCAGGGCGACAAACACGTCCTCGAGCGTCGGCTCGGCCGGGCGCGAGGCCGTCCCCTCCACTCCCGCCGCGCGCAGAGTGTCGTCAAACTCCGCCGAGAGCTCGGCCGCCGGTCGCGCTTCGCGGTCGATGAGGACGTGGGCGCGGCTGCCGAGCTGAGTGACGCTCCTGACGTAAGGCAGCGCGCGCAGCGTCGGAATGGCCCGTTCGACCCTCTCCGCATCGACCTCTATGATCCTTCCGACGAGGGCCTGAACGAGATCCGCCGGCTCGCCGATCGCCACCGGCCGTCCGCGAATCAGCATTGCCACCCGGTGGCAGCGCACCGCCTCGTCCATGTAGTGTGTCGACACCAGCACCGTGGTGCCGTCCGCCGCGAGCTCGAAGATCTTCTCCCAGAAGTCGCGCCGCCGGTCGGGATCGACGCCGGCGGTCGGCTCGTCGAGCACCAGCAGGCTCGGCCGGTGCACGGTGGCGACAGCCAGCGCAAGCCGCTGCTTCAAGCCACCCGAGAGCGTCGCCGGCCGTTGCCGGCGCTGCTCGCCGAGCTCGTACTCGGCCAGCAGCTCTGCTACCCGCTCGCGCCGGGCGGCGCCGTCGAGGCCGAAGATCTCGGCCGCGAATTCGAGGTTCTCCTCGACCGTCAGGTCCTGGTAGAGCGAGAAGCTCTGAGTCATATAACCGACGGCGGAGCGAAGACGCTCGGCCTCCCTGGGCAGCGTCCGTCCAAGCACGCGCGCCTCGCCGCTCGACGGCCTGAGCAGCCCCACCAGCATGCGGATGAGTGTCGACTTGCCCGCTCCGTTCGGTCCCAGGAACCCGAAGACCTCGCCGCCACGGACGGTGAGATCGACCTCGTCGACGGCAACCAGGTTGCCGAAGCGGCGGCTGAGCGCCCGAGTCTCGATGACGTACTCGTCGCTCATCCGGCGGTGGCAGGGCGTTTCGGGAGTCTCAGCTCCACTCGCGCGGCGAGGCCGGGGCGCAGGTCCGGCGGAGCGTCCGTCAGCACCACCCGCGCCCGGTAGACGAGATGCGCGCTCTCGCGCTCGGTGAGCGCATAGTGCGGCGTGAATTCCGGCTCCCGCGCCACTTCTTCGAGCCGCCCGGCGAGCTTGCGATCGAGTCCCTCGACCTGGACCGCGGCCGTCGCCTCGGCCGTCACCAGGGCCACACCGCGCGCCGGCAGCCAGATGCGGACCCATGGCCGCTCATCCGTCTGAACCAGGGCAACGACGCTGCCCGCCGGCACCCTCTCGCCCACCTCGAACGGCAGCTGGTCGACGACGCCGGCGGTATGCGACACGAGCGCCAGATCGCGCAGACGCTTGTTGGCCTGCGCGATGCGAGCTCTCTTCTCCGCCACTGCCGCGACCGCCTCGTCGCGCGCCCGCCGCGCCCGGTCGAGCTGCTGGGCACTGGCGACGCGCCGCCGGTTGAGCTCGGCAGTGCGGCCGAACTCGCGCTCTGCCTCGGTCTGCGCGGCCTGCACCGCGGCGAGGGCGGCCTCGAAGGCCGCGAGCTCCGCCTCGGCGACCTCGGAGTCGAGTGCCACCACGAGCTCACCAGCGGTAACGCGCTCTCCCCGCTTGACCGGGATGTCGACGATGATCTCGGAGATCGGCGCGGTGATCTCGAGCGTCGTGCGCTCGACCGTGCCGACGAGGTCGAAGACCTCCGCGCCGCTGCATGCCCCCACGAGAAGCGCCGCGACAAACAGCGCCGGCGATCCTCTTCTTGCAAGAACGACTTCACTAGCCACTGCGTCCCTCCTTCCCGTGGTCGCGACGGGGCGTGAGGCCGGCATCGGTCGAGCTCAGTCCGCTTCAAGTCGCATGGCGAAGAGCTCGAGCGGGTCGTCCTTGCCCTTGATCTCATGGTCGCCCAGGGCGTCGAATACAAAGTCTCCGACGGCTGCGTCGTGCACTTCCCGGCTCAGCAGAATCGGCTGGCCGAGCGGGCCGCAGAGCCCCTGAATGCGGAAGGCGATGTTGACGCAGTCACCGAGCATGGTGATGTCGCGACGCGAGTCGGCGCCGATGTTGCCGAGGACCGCGGTTCCCAGGTGGAGGCCGCAGCCAACGCGGAAACCCGATTCGCCGAGCTGCCCGGCGACTTCCCGGGCGAAGGCGTCGGCGCGCACGACGATGGCACCGGCGGCCTCGAGCGCCCGGGCGACCACGGCGTTCCTGGTCCGGCCGGGCGCCTGGACCCAGTAGGCCATGACCGAGTCGCCGCGGAATTTCTCGATCGTTCCATCGTGCCCCTCGATCATCTTCCCCATCAGCCGAAACCAGCGCGTCAGGATCGGCGGCAGCACGTCGCCGGGAACCGCGGCCGACATTTGCGTGAAGTCGCGGATGTCGGAGACCAGGATGCAGGCCTGGCGAGGGGTGAAGCGCCTCGCCGTCTTGGCCGCGCCGGCCGGCCAGCTCAAGGCCGGCGAAGGCTCGACCGGAGCCTCGTTGAAGAAGCGAAGGCGGATGCCTCCGACCTCGAGCTCGTCGCCGGATCTCAGGTGGTGCGGGACGCCGATCGGCCGGCCGTTCAGGTAGGTGCCGTTCGAGCTGCCGAGGTCGAGCAGCACAAACTCGCCCTCCTGACAGCGAATCAGCGCGTGATAGCGCGAGACGCTCTCGCTGCTCAGGATCAGGTCGCAGGCGGCGTCGCGGCCGATGGTGAGAGTGCGCTCGAATTCGAGCTCTCGCCGGCTGCCACCCTCGGTGATCGACACTCGAGGCATGGCGGGAGGCTGGACGGCCTCGCCACTAGTATAGTCCCCAGGCCGGCGACGGAGTAGAATCCAGCAAGAAACGAGACAACCCGGTCCCGGGCGAGCGGCGGGGGTTGGCTGTCAGCGAAGCCACGATGACCAGTGAGAGCATCGAGGACCGGCTCTCCGCGGTTCCTATCTTCTCGGGCACGAAGGGCCGGGCCCTCAAGAAGCTGGCCCGCCTCTGCGTCCCGCGGACCTTCGCCGCCGGGGAGACCATGATCCAGGAGGGCGCGACCGGGCTCGGCCTCTTCCTCATCACCACCGGGACCGTCGAGGTCTTCATGACCGGAGACCGCGGCAAGCTGATTCTCGCAACCAGGGGGCCGGGGGACTTTCTGGGCGAGATCGCGCTGGTCGACGATCAGCCGCGCTCGGCGAGCGCGGTGGCGCAGACCGCGACCGAGTGCTTGCTGCTGACGCGGGCCAGCTTCGAGACGCTGGTGAAGAAGGAGCCCGAGGTCGCTTGGCGCATCGTGCCCGGCCTGGCGCAGCGGATTCGCGAGCTCGATGAGCGAGCGCTGAAAGCGCAGGAGCTTCGGGACGGCGCAGATTCGGAGGGAGTGCCGCCACGAGCCGCGAGTACCGCGCAGGGCCCTGCCGACGGGGAGAGCGAATCGTCCGCGGCCGACGACGGCGCGGAGAGCGCGGCCGCGGCGTTCGCCAGATTCTGGTTGGTGGGCGTTCCGTACGGTCTCATGCTCGGTGGAGTCACCGGCATGAGCGCCATGGCGAGGTCGTGGGAGTCCTTTCTCAGCAAGCTTGCCGAGGAGACCAGGATCGCCGAAGCGGAGAGCCTCTCCGACATTCTCTGCAGGGCGCCCGAGGGTCTCGCGAGCGCGGGGCGGGAAGCGATCTCCGAGCTCCTGCGGCTTCCGGGCGAAATCGCCGACAGCTACCAAAAAGTCCAAAGAGACGACTGATTCCGCGCTTCGCGAATGCTCAGAACGGTTGAGGCCTCGACCTACTTCAGAGCGCCGGGGCCTCTCGTCTACTCGATCCTCGTGGGCTACGAGGCCTACCGCGAATGGGTGCCCGACGTGGTCGAGTCCCGCCTCTTCGCCCGCGAGGGCGACGTCGCCGTCGCCCAGTTCCTTTCGCCCCCCTACCGGGCCGGCAAGTTCGTGTTGGAGTTCGTCGAGACACCACGATCGGGAGTGGTCTTTACGGAGATCGATCGCTACGGGCGTAGCGGCCTCACCGGCCGTTGGGATCTGGAGGAGGCCGACGGCGGCGCCGGTGTCGTGGTCAAAGGCGTGCTCGGCCTGCGAGCGGGGGTCTTCCGGCTGGGCAGCCGCGGTCCCATGCGCCGCGTCCTGGAGCGGACCCTGACGGCGCTGGCGGATCGGTCGATGCGCCTGGCGGCGAGCGGGGCCACCGGCGAAGAGGGCGAGCGGCGAGAGGTGCTCGAGATCGTCCGCGGCGCGGACTCGGTGGAGGTCCGCCTGGACGGCGAGGTCTTCCACCTCGTCCGAGGGGCACGGGAAGGGACCGGGTGATCCGCAAATTCGGCAGCGTCGGCGCGCCTCCCAACCTGGTGCGGCGGATCTTCCTCGATCTCGAGTCCTGGCCGATCTGGATGCCGGGAATCCGCGCCGTACGCATTCTCGAGCGCTCCGGGGACCAGGTAGTGGCCGAGGTGCAGCACGCTCGGCGTCCCGGTTTTCGCAAGGCCCGATTGGAGCTTCGCGAGCACTCGACCGGCTATTTCGAGCGCCAGGTCGGCAGCCAGGCGAAGTGGGAGGCCGACTGGCGCTTTCTGGAGGAGCCTCGGGGCCGGGGTACGGTCGTCTCTTGCAGGATCGACTTCGACCTCGGCCTGATCGGCGCGCTGGCTCCCCGAGGCATGGTCCAGAAGTTCATCGACCGGACCTTCGATCAAGCGCTCTCCGGCGCCTCCGGGCGGGCTCGGATGACGATGGCCGAGCACCCCGTCGCGTCCGAGCCGGTCGACGCCGCCAGCCTCCGCATCCGGGTCTTCGCCACGCCGCTGGAGCTCGAGATCTGGATCGGCGACCGGAAATACGTCTGCCCGCGGCATTGAGACGGAGCGACCCCGCAGCCTGCCCTGGACCGATCGGCGCCCCGCTCTCGCGGTCGACCCCGATCCACGCCAGCCGCCTGCCCGGGGTCTTGGCGCAGCGCACCTCGAGGAGCTCGGTTCTCCGCCCCGATGATTCCGGCCCTCACCTACCGCGGGTCCGGACTCTCTTGACCTCTCAAAACGGCGCTCAGCACCCAGACGTTGAAGACGCCCAGCGCGATGACGAGCTGACCGATGATGGCGAGCTGATTCAAGTTCCTCGGCTACGAACGCGGGTCTCGCTCGGCCGCCACGCGCACCTTCGCGGCCCTCTCCGCCACCTCGCGCGCGCGCACGATGCCCAGGAAGACGACCCCGCTCAGGACCAAGCCGAAGGCGAAGATCGCGAAGAGCTGCGCGGCGGCCGTCATCGCCGCGACCCTCCGGCGAGCCGGACCCGGACGCCGACCCAGAGAACCAGGATCGACGGC
>JBFJMD010000142.1:0-6334 GCA_041634115.1 Thermoanaerobaculia bacterium
GAGCCGGGTCGAGCTGCCGCCGCCGACCGCGAGCGGCGAAGTGGCGTGGAGCTTTGACGGAGACCGCTTCGTCACCACCCGCCAGCGCGGAGCGCGGCTCTGGCTCGAATACTGCTGGAAGGGCGGCGGGGAGCCGGAGCCCCCGGCCGTGGCGGAGCGGGAGACGGAAGGGCGGGTCGCGGAGGCCGAGGAGCCGCCGCCTCCGGTGGACGCGCCCGGTTCGCCCCGCTCGATCGCCGGCGGCAAGGCCCTGCGCTGGCTGACCGCGCAGCTGGGGCCGACGTTCAGCACCGAGGACGGCAGGGTCGGCCGCCTGATCGACAGCTACGAGGATGATCAGCGGGTCGGCTGGGTCTACGACGCGGCGCTGGCGGTGATGGTCTTCACCGCCTCCGGCCGGTTCGACGTCGCCCGTGAGCTCCTCACCGGACTGGAGGCGTTGCAGGGGGAGGACGGGGCATGGCCCTTCTCGTTCGATCCCGACCGGGTCCGGGCGCTCGGCGGCGATCGCTACGTCGGATCCATCGCCTGGGTGGTCATGGCGACCAACTTCTTCGAGTGGGAGACGGGCGAGCGGTCGTTCTCGGAGATGGCGGGGCGGGCCCTGCGCTTCGTCGCGCGCTACCTGGCCTCGGAGCCGAGCGAGCGCGAGTTCGGGGCGCTGGCGATGGGTCCGGGAAGAGAGTCGGAGTACAGCACGGAGCACAACGCCGACGGCTACTCGGCGTTTCTGTGGCGCGGACGGCTGGAGGACGATCGCAGGCTGCTGCAGATCGCCGAGCGGATCCGCCGCTTCATGGTCGGCAACCTCTGGGCGGAGGAGGCTCGAGGACCCGGTTCGGGCCATTTCAAGGTCGGCTCGCGGGACTCGACCCTCTATCTCGATCCCCAGACGTGGACGACGCTGTCGCTCGGCGCCGAGGCGGACGCGGAGAGCTCGAGACGATTCGGCTTGGCCCTCGAGGCGGCCGAGCGCGATCTGCTTCTGGAGGCTGCCGACGTCGTCGGCTTCAACGAAGCGCTGGGACCGGACGTCGGTTCCAAGGTGTGGCCGGAGGGCACCGAAGGCATGGTGGCGGCGCTGCGCACGATCGGCAGGATGGAGAAGGCCGATTACTATCATCGCCAGACGGCGCGCCTGCAGGCGGCCAGCGGCGGGATCCCCTACGCCACGGCGAATGTCGATGGCTGGTCGACCGCTCCGGCCGTGGCCAGCACCTGCTGGTTCCTGTTGAACGAGCTGAGCCGCAACCCCTTCCATCCGCCGGCCACCACGGCGCCCGGAGCCGACGGCCGGTCCGCGGCCGAGGTCGCCAGGAGGTTCTAGGGGTATCGGAAGGAAGCCGGCCGCGCGGCCGGAGATCGAAGAGAGGGTCGGGCTAGGGTGGTCGACCGAATTTTGCTAGGCTCGGTTGCACTCTGACAGGCGAAGAACCGAAGGAGGAGAAACCATGTGGAAGTCGACGAGGGGAAGAGCCGTGGCTGTCTGGTCGAGTGGACTGTGTGCGCTGGTGCTGGTCGCCTGCACGACGGCGCCGGAACCGGTGCCCGGGCCGCTGGTCATCGAGAGAACCCTGCCGCCGGGGGAGAAGATCATCTTCGAAGACGATTTCTCGTCCTATCGTCCGGCGTGGAAGCAGGTCCGCGGCAAGTGGGCGCTGGAGGCCGGGGAGATGCGTCAGCAGCGCGACGACCCCCGGGAGGAGAACTCGCTGATGTACGTCGACATCGTCGACGTCTCGGACGTCGAGATCACGGCGAGCGTCCGCAGCGGCGGCGGGACCAGCATGGTGTCCGGCGCCGGCCTCGTCTTCCGGCTCAAGGACGACAGGAACTACTACATGTTCCGGCTGGCGGGGCAGCGGGCGGTGCTGGGCAAGATGGTCAACAACGAGTGGACCGATCTGGCCAATCCGCAGGCGGCCGATTTCCGGGTCGACGGCCAGCTGGAATCGACCGAGACGCTGCGCGTCCGCGTGGTCGGCGATCGGATTCAGTGCTGGGTCGGCTCCGACTCGGTGGTCAATCTGACCGACCCCGAGTTCGCGACCGGAAAGGTGGGCCTCAGCACGTTCAAGGCCACGGCCGCGTTCGATTTCATCAAGATCGTCGAGCTGTAGGCCGACCCGGCATCGACTCTCCGCGGTTGCCCCGGCAACCGCGGAGGCTCGAGTGCCTCACCAGCCGATCTTCTCGAAGTAGGCGTCCTCGCCCATCCTCTGGTCGAACTCGACGACCTCGAGGGTGTCTTCGTCGGCGCGGATCTCGACCTCGATCTCGATCGGCGCCGCGGACTGTGGGTTGACCAGGGTGATCCGGTAGCTGTCCGGAGGCAGGGCGAGCAGGATCGGGGTGTAGGGGTCGCCGACCAGAGGGTGGGGCTCGCCCCGGCTGTCGCGGATCTCGGTGACCTCGGCCCAGGGCAGCGCGGTGAGCACCAGGGTGCCGCTCGCCGCGGGGAGCGCGGGTGGCCCCTGCGGGCGGATCATCCACAGCGTGGTCACGACCGCGAGCGCGACGAGGACCGCGCCGCCGAGCCAGATCGTCCGCTGCGACATCTCCGGGAGCAGCTTCGGCAGCTTGGCGAAGGGGCGACGCGAGGTCTGCTGCTGCGGAAGCACGACCGTCTTGCCGACCTCGGCCCGCAGCAGCTCGAGCAGCTGCCGGGCGCGTTTGAGGGCCTCGGCGTCGCCGTACTGGCCCTCCGCCCGCTCGAGCTCCCTGGCCGCCCGCTCGAGCTTCTTGCGCGAGAGGAGCTTCTCGATCCGGGCCGCCGTCTTGGCCACCGCCGCCTGGCGGACCCGGGCCTCCCGCTGCCGCACCCACGCCTCGGACTCGGCGAGCAGGGCCTGGGCCTCGCGATTGTCGGGGTCGATCGAGAGGGCCCGCCGAAACTCTTCGACCGCGCCGTCGTACGCGTTGTCGGCGTGCAGCTTCTTGCCGCGGTTGACGGCCGCCTCCGCCCCCTCCCGGACCTGGCGGCGCTCCTCCTCCTCGACCTTCTCGCGCAGCGTGACGAGCCGCTCGTCGGCGCCGAACTCCCTCTCGGCGGCGGCCAGCGCCGGCAGGGCCGTCCCCAGGTCACGCTGCGACAGCGCCCGCTCGACGGACTCGACGGCCTGTCCCAGGGCCTGCGCCCGCCACTTGGCCTGCACGCCGCGACGCAGCGCCTCTTCCGCCTCGGCGAGGAGCTTGCGGGCGCCGGCATGCTCCGGTTCGAGCTCGAGCGCCTTTCGAGCCCGCTCGATCGCCGACTCGGGGCGCTCCCGATCCAGCCGCTCGCGGGCCTCCCCCAGCAGGGCGGCGACCTGCTGCTCCTGCTTCTTGCGGCGACCCTCCGCGATCCTCTCCAGGATCGCGTCGAGACGCTCGTCCTTTCCATGCTTGCGCTCGATCGCCTCGATCTTCGCCGCGGCCTGGTCGAAGCGGCTCTCGCCCAGCAGGCCGTCGAGCGCGCCCAGGGCGGCGACCATCGACTGCTCCCGCCGCTCGAGCTCGAATCGCTTCCGCAGGACCGCCTGCACCTCTTCGTCGAGGACCTTCGCCTCCCGGTTCTGGGGATCGAGCGACAGGACCTCCTTGAGGTGATTCGAGGCCTCGAGGTGCTCGCCCCGCGCCGCGGCGTCGCGCGCAGACGCCAGCAGCTCGGCGATCCGCGGCGCCAGCTCCTCGATCTTGAGCTCTTCGAGGCGCACGCGCAGGGCGACGAAGCGCTCGTCGGCGCCGTGCTTCTTCTCGGCGGTCCGGAGGGCTTTCGCGGCGAGGTCCAGCTTGCCGTTGCCCAGGTGGGCTTCGACCCGCTTCAGAACCTTCTTCACGGCCCGCTCGCGCTTCTGCCGGTCCTGCTCCCGCTTGCGGGCCTCTTCGATCTCCCGCAGCAGGCGGGCCGCCCCCGCGTGGTCCGGCACCAGCTCGAGGACCGACTGCAGCGATCGGACCGCCTCGTCGAGCCGCCCCTCGCCGCGCAGCCGCGCGGCCTCCGCGAGGCCGCCGTCGATCTCGGCCTGGTGCCGCTCCCGCTCGGCTTTTCCCTTGAGGGCCTGCTCGAGGGGTGCCTCGAGCTCGCGCAGCCGCGGGTGGTCGCCCGACTCGGAGCGCACCTTCTCCAGCTTCTGCTTGGCCTCGGCCAGCTCGCCGCGGTCGATCGCCCCGACGATCGCCTTGACCGCTCTCGAGATGATCCGCTCGACCTCCTCGGCCTTCCGCTTGCGGGCCGCCTCGAGGCTGGCGAGCAGCTCTTCGGCCTTGTGGTCCTCGGGGATCAGGTCGAGCAGCTGGCGCAGCTCGGTCTCGGCCTTGTCGTACTGCTCCAGGCGGGTCAGCAGCCGGGCGTTGGTCAAGAGCCTCGAGGCCTCGTCCCCCTCCGACGCCATGATCGACCGCGCGTGGGGAGTGGGCTCCGGACCGAACTGGTGGTCGAGGCGGCTCTGGCTGGAGCCGGGCTGGATCGGGAACTTGACCTCCGAGACCAGCAGGGTCGCCTGACCCAGGATCGAGTCGAGCTCCTCGCGGCCCGTCTTGGAGTGATCCGAGAACTCCTCCAGCATCGCGTGCAGCTCGCGGGCGGTCGAGATCCGCTCTTCGCGGGCCTTGGCCAGCGTCTTCATGACGATCTCGCGAAGACGCTCGGGCACCCGGCCGGCCGGGTCGCTCTTGGCGAAGTCGAGCGGCGGGCGCAGCAGGTGGCTGGCGATCAGGGCGGAGAAGTTCTCCCCCGCGATCGGCGACCGACCGGTCAGCAGCTCGTAGCTCATCACGCCGAAGGAGTAGATGTCGCTGCACTGGTCGAGCACCATCGCGCCCTGTCCGGATTCGAACTGCTCGGGCGCGGCGTAGCGGGCCTTGCCCAGGAACATGCCGGTGCGGGTCAGGCCGGCCTCTTCGCTCAGGCCCTTGGCGATGCCGAGATCGATCAGCTTGACCAGCGGCCGGCCGTCGTAGTTGCGGGTCAGCATCAGGTTGTCGGGGGCGATGTCGCGATGGACGAACCCCTTCTCGTGCAGGTAGCCGAAGGCCTTCAACGCCTGCTGGCAGATCTCCACCACGAAGGGGATCGAGGGCAGGCCGCTCTTGACCAGCATCTCCTGCCAGGTGACGCCGTTGATGTACTCCATGACCATGTAGGCGTTGCCTTCGTCGTCCATCGCGAAGTCGTGGAGCTGGGCGATATTGGGGTGGCGCAGGCGGATCGCCATCCGGGCCTCGTCGCGGAACCGGCGGCGCAGGTCGGGCCGCGCCGTGTACTGCGGCTGCAGGACCTTGACGACGCGAACCTCGTCGAGGAGGCGGTGGCGGACCTTGTAGATCGCCCCCATCCCGCCCTCCGTGATCTTGGCGACGATCTCGTACTTGCCTTCGACGATCTTCTCGAGTGGGAGCGCCATGCCGTCCTCAGGCGCCCGCGAAGCGGGCCTCGACTTCCGAATCCCGGCGGCCGAAGGGGCCGAGCCGGGAAGGGCGGCCGACTTCGCGAAGCGTATTCGTAAGACCAAATTATACTCCGATCGGCGCCGGCCGATCGGAGCCCGCCGCGGACCCGGCGGGCCGAGCTCCTTTTCCCCGCCGCGCCCGAGCGGTAAGATGACCGGCGGATTCGTCCGCAGAGCGGTCCGGCCGCCGGCCCATGTCTCGAGGGCCGCGGCGATCGATGCGCTCGACGAATCCGCGGCAGAAGAGCGGGAGGACGAGCCTTGAACGCAGCCTACCTGGTGATCCTGGTCGCCACGATCAGCGGCGTCGAGGGCGGCGACGCGCGGCTGGAGGCGGGTCTCGCCCACGGCCTGCGGGTGGGCGACGTCGGCCGGGTCTTCTACCGGCTGAGCGTGGGATCGGAGACCAAGCGGGTCGAGGTAGGGGAGGCGACGGTGACCGAGGTCGAGGAGCTCTCCGCCCGCTGCCGGGTCCCCGCCGGCAAGACCCGTCCCGGCTTCCTGGTCGAGTTCGAGCTGCCCGCCGCCCGAGACGGCCCGGAGGACCCGCCCGACGCCGGCGGCTCGCGGCTGCCGGAGGCGGACGAGGGCGGCTTCGAGGAGGGCGTCCGCCGGTGGATCGAGCGGATGATCCCGGAGGACCCCCGCGTCGAAAGAGAGGTCGTCCGCCTGCTCAGGGAGCGCCGCCCCGCCGAGCTCCTGGAGGGACGGCCGATCGCGCCCGCGGCGCCGCCGCCCCCCGCCGCCGCCCCGGAGCCCGAGCGGGTGACGATCGACTCCCGCACTTATCTGGTGGGCGTCGATCTCCGGGACGCCGATTTCTACAGCCAGCAGCCCCGCTTCGCGATCCGGCTCGAGGCCTTCCACATCGACGCCAGGCCGGTGACCCGAGCCGAGTACGGCGC
>JBFJMD010000143.1:0-6321 GCA_041634115.1 Thermoanaerobaculia bacterium
CCGGGGCCCCGCCCCGCCCACCCGGCGGGGGCGGACTCGGAAAGAGAGGGGGGTGCAGATGAGTGCGGATACCAGGTACGACTACATCGTCGTCGGCTCCGGCGCCGGCGGCGGGACCCTTGCGGCGCGGCTCGCCGAGGCGGGAAAGAGCGTCCTGCTGCTCGAGGCCGGAGGCAACCCCACCGAGCTCAAGGGCGGCGACGCGGTGACCCCCGACCGCAACCGGCTGCCGGACGACTACCACGTGCCGGTCTTCCACGCCATCGCCTCCGAGAACCACGCGATGAAGTGGGACTTCTTCGTCGACCACTACTCCGACCAGGCGCGGCGCGAGCGCGATCCCAAGTACCGCAAGGATTGGGCCGGGGTGACCGAGCCGCCGAAGGACCCGGACTTCGGCGCCGGCGGGCGCCCCGACCTTTCGGTGGGCCCCAACAAGAAGGCGGAGGGCGTGCTCTATCCGCGCTACTCGGCCCTCGGCGGCTGCACCGCCCACAACGCGATGATCACCGTCTACCCGCACAACGCCGACTGGGACTACATCCAGACGCTCACCGGCGACAAGTCGTGGTCGGCGGAGAACATGCGGCGCTACTTCCAGCGCCTCGAGAACTGCCATCACCGGCCCGTCTGGCGCTTCCTTCGCAAGCTGGGGCTCAACCCCACCCGCCACGGGTTCCACGGCTGGCTGCAGACCGAGGCGGCGCTGCCGCTCAAGGCGCTGAAGAAAGACAAGGCGCTGATCAAGACGGTGCTCAAGTCGGCCCTCGAGGCGATCGAGCACGCGGGTCACAAGTCCGAGCGCCTCAAGTGGCAGGTGCTCGGCAAGGCGGATCCCAACGACTGGCGCCTGGTGCGAGAGAACTCGACCGGACTGCGCTACCCGCCGCTCGCCACTCGCGGCCACCGGCGGACCAGCACCCGCGAGAGGCTGCTCGCGGTGGCGGAGAAGCACCCTCTCCACATCGAGCTCGATGCCCTGGTCACCAAGGTGCTCTTCGACGGCGACCGGGCGGTGGGCGTGGAGTACCTCCAGGGACGCAAGCTCTACCGCGCTTTCTGGAATCCCAACGACGGCGATCCCGGCCTACGCAAGGAGGCCCACACCACGGGCGAGGTGATCCTCGCCGGCGGCGCCTTCAACACGCCGCAGCTGCTGATGCTCTCGGGCATCGGGCCGCGGGAGGAGCTGGAGAAGCACGGCATCCCCGTCAAGGTGGACCTGCCGGGCGTCGGCCAGAACCTCCAGGACCGCTACGAGGTCGGGGTCGTCAACCGGATGAACTTCGACCACTGGGAGGTGCTGACGGACGCCAAGTTCGCGGCCGGAGATCCCCAGTACCAGGAGTGGACCAAGGGCAAGGGCGTCTACACCACCAACGGCGCGGTGCTGGCGGTCATCAAGCGATCGCTCGAGGAGCGCCCGCTCCCCGACCTCTTCATCTTCGCCCTGCTGGGCCTCTTCCGCGGCTACTTCCCCAGCTACTCGGCGCTCTTCGCCCAGCACCTCAACTACCTGACGTGGGCGGTGCTCAAGGCCCACACCAACAACACCGCGGGCTATGTGAAGCTCCGCTCGGCCGATCCCCGCGACACGCCCTACATCAACTTCAAGTACTTCGACGAGGGCACCGACGACGGCGGCGAGGACCTCCAGTCGGTGGTGGAAGGGGTCAAGTTCGTCCGCGAGATGACCCGGCCGCTGATCGACAAGGGGCTGATCGCCGAAGAGGAGTCGCCCGGGCCGCGGGTCCAGTCCGACGCGGAGATCGGACAGTGGGTCAAGGACCGGGCCTGGGGGCACCACGCCTCGTGCAGCTGCGCGATGGGTCCGCGCCAGCGCAACGGCGTGGTCAACGGCGACTTCGAGGTCCACGGGACGAAGAACCTGCGGATCGTCGACGCCTCGGTCTTTCCCAAGATCCCCGGCTTCTTCATCGTCTCCTCGGTCTACACCATCGGCGAAAAGGCGGCGGACGTGATCCTGGCCGCGGCCAAATAACGGAGGCGATCGGTATGAGAACACGCCCTGCCCTGCTCTTCCTGCTGGCGCTCCTGGCTCTTCCGCACGCCTCCGCCGCGTCGGACCACGCCGACCCCATCCGGCTGACCAAGCTCGAAGCCGGAATCACCGGCCTCTTCGCGTTTCCGAAGGGCGACGACCTGGTGGTCGTTCTCACCATCCGGCGGGGGCTGACCGCCCCCAAGCCGTACGACCTCGAGCCCTACGAGTACGCGATCCACATGGACCTCGACAGCGCGGTGGACTACGACAAGCCGGCGGACGTGGCCCGCTACGGCGGCACCGTCAGGAGGCCGGAGGGGATCCGGGAGAAGGTCGCGATCCGGTTCCGCCTGACGGAGCACGGCACCCTGCAGCGGGGCTACCCGCAGTTCGAGGGCCTGCTCGGCAACACCGGCAAGTTCCCGGTTTACGTCGGCGTCCGCGACGACCCGTTCATCTTCCCGCGCTTCTTCGGCAAGAACGTCATCGCGATGGCGGTCAGCATCCCGTTCTCGGCGTTCCCGGCGGGCCAGCAGGACTGGCTGATCTGGGGGTCGTCGAAGAAGAAGGGCCTGTTCGGCAAATGGAAGAAGATCGACCACGTCGGCAGGTCGAACCGCACCCAGCTCGGCCGCTTCGACTTCCTGAATCCACTCCACCCGAGCGAGCACGCCGCCAGGATCGAGCGGAGCCACGACCGGGGGCACAAGGTGCAAGCCGGCATGACCCACCTGATGGGGCACTTCCTGCCGGTGGGCGCCGTTTCGGGACTGTTCCAGTACGTCCTGCAGGTCCGCCCCTACGACCTCCATCCCGACGTGGTGATCTTCACCACGAGATCCGCGCCGGGCTTCCCCAACGGGCGGCGGCTGGAGGACGACGTGGCCGGCCTGACCTGCGCCCACGGCGATTGCGTGCTCCAGGAGGTGGCCTTCATCGAGGGCGACTGGCCGCGCGCCACAGTCAACGACAAGCCCTTCCTCGACGAGTTCCCGTACCTCGCCGAGCCGCATCGCCAGAGGCCGCAGGAAGACGACATCGACCGCTGCGCGCTCATCTTCTGGCTGATCGTGCTGGTCCTGTTCATCCTGTGGGTTCTCTACAAGCGCTGGCGGGCGAAGAAGAACGAGACCCCCTGGGTCCGAAGGCGGTAGGTCGGGGTCGGCACCGGATCGCGCGATTTTCCTTGACAGGGGCCGGGACGGCCCTATAATCCCTCTCCGTTTTTCCTCACAACGGAGGTCGTCCCGATGCCCCCAACGACCGAAAAGCCGCCCGCGACCGTCGGGGCGACCGCGGCCGCCCAGGCCCTCCAGGCCGTCCAGAGCATGGAGGGCTGGTCGCGCGAGCTCGACCTGCGCGCGCTCGCCGCGCGCTTCGGCACCCCGCTCTACCTCTTCCACCCGGAGACCCTGCGCGCCAACTTCGCT
Organism: Thermoanaerobaculia bacterium; assembly: GCA_041634115.1. Taxonomy (GTDB): domain Bacteria; phylum Acidobacteriota; class Thermoanaerobaculia; order Multivoradales; family JAHEKO01; genus JBFJMD01. The sequence continues at coordinate 3,436 of JBFJMD010000143.1, forward strand.
CGCTGGGCGGGCCTGGTGGGCGACCCCGGCCGGGTGCGCTACCCGGTCAAGGCGAACCCCTCCTCGACGGTGCTGGAGACGCTGGCCGCCCTCGGCGCCGGCGCCGACTGCGCTTCGGCGCACGAGATCCTGCTGGCGCTGCGGGCCGGCATCCCACTCCCCCGGGTGACCTACAACACGCCGGCGCCGGAGACCGAGGCCGCGCTCTGGGTGCTCGGCGGCGGCGGCACCGTGGTGGCCGACTCGGCCGACGGGCTGCGGGCGCTCGCCGGCAAGGTCGCCGAGACCGGCCTCGGCACCGGAAGGCTGTTCGCGCGGGTCAACCCCGGCGGCCTGCCCGGCTACCGCAAGGCCGCCGACTTCCAGAAGTACACCGACCACGGCTCCGCCAGCAGTCAGTTCGGCATCCCGTCCGAAGACCTGCCGGGCCTGCTCGAGAGGCTCACCGCGCCGGTCTCGGGCCTCCACGTCCACGTCGGCACCCAGATGGACAACCTCGAGACCTTCGTCGCCGGCCTCGGGTTCCTGCACACGCTGGTCGAGCTCATCCACGAGCGCACCGCTCACCGCATCGGCCACCTGAACCTCGGCGGCGGCCTCGGCATCCCGTTCCAGGACGACCAGGCCTTCCCCACCATCGAGGCGCTCGCCGACGCCCTGCGGCCCCGGTTCCGGAGCGAGCTCACCTACGAGGTCGAGCCGGGCAACTCGCTGGTGGGCGACGCGATGGGCCTCCTCGCCCGGGTGGCGGCGGTCAAGCGGGCGCGGGGGCGGCGCTGGGCGATCCTCGACGTCGGCACCGACCAGCTCGTCAAGTTCACCGTCGCGCGCTGGGAGCACCAGATCGTGGACGCCGAGCACCGGCCGCTCGAGCGCGAGGGCCCGGACGGCGTCGCCGGCCCGCTCTGCTTCGCCGGCGACGTGTTCCTGCCGGCGACGCGGCTCGACGGCGTCGGTCCGGGCGACCCGATGCTGATCCGCCACGCCGGGGCCTACTGCGAGGCCGTGGCCAGCCGCTTCAACGGCCGCCGCTCCCCCTCGCTGGTCGTGGTCGGCGAGACCGGCGAGAACGGCGGACCGCGGCTGGTCCGCAAGCGCGAGGACCTCTTCTTCGAGCCTGGCCTGCAGACCGCCCTGCCGCCGCCGGCGGCCGAGGGAGGCGAGGGCGAGGTCCTCGACCCGGCCCTCGTCCGGGCCCTGCACAGCCCCTACATGCACGCCCACGCGGCCGGCGACGCCTACGACATCGTCGAGTCCCGCAAGACCGGCGAGCGCGAGTACGCCTTTCGCGTCGCCACCCGCGCCGAGGTCGACTTCGTCGCCATGCCGCTGGCCATCCGCATCGTCGGCGACTGCGCGATCATCGCCGTCGGCCACCAGATCGGCTGGCGCGAGAAGGCCGGGCCGGTCTGGGCCACCCGGCTCAGCATGAGCGCCGGCGAGATCATCCCCGCCGGCCAGGAGATCCCCTGCCGCATCCGGGTGAGCGCCTTGGCGCCCTCGCTTCAGCCCGGGGTCAGCCGGGCCGGCGTCGTCCACTACGACCTGGCCGACGGCCGCGCCACCGGCGTCGCCCGGGTCGTGATCCCGGAGGCCTGACCGTGCAGGGAATCGTCGCGCTTCGGCGGCGCTGCCCGGTCGCCGGGCTTCTCCTGGTGGCGCTCGCCGCCCCCGTCCCGCTCTCGGCCGGGGAGCTCGAGCTCTCCACCTATCTCGCCGGCTCGCGCCAGGACTGGGGCCTGGCGACGGCGATCGACCGCCGGGGCCACGTCCTGGTCGCCGGCTTCACCGAGTCGCCCGACTTCCCGGTCGCCGCGGCGCTGCAGCCGGACCGGGCGCGCGGGAACGACGCCTTCGTCACCAAGCTGGAGCGCGCGGGCGGCGGGGTCGTCTTCTCGACCTACCTCGGCGGCGGCGGCGACGACGGCGCCCACGACGTGGCGGTCGACGCGGCCGGCAACATCTACGTCGTCGGGTCGACCTGCTCGGTGGACTTCCCCGTCGTCCGGCCGGTCCAGGCCGGGCTGGCGATCGACGACGTGACCCCGGGCGCCCGCAACTGCGACGCGTTCGTCACCAAGCTGAATCCCGAGGGCGGCGAGATCCTCTTCTCGACCTATCTCGGGGGGGCGCGGCAGGACTACGCGAACGCCGTCGCGGTCGATGACTCGGGCGTCGCCTACGTCGCGGGCCCGACCGCCTCGCTCGACTTCCCCACCGTCCGGCCGCTCCAGGCGGATCGGGCGGGCGACCCGCAGCAGGTGGCGTGGGACGTCTTCGTCACCGCCATCGACACCGTCGCCGGGGAGATCGTGTTCTCGACCTACTGGGGCGGGCCCGACGCCGAAGAGGCGACCCACCTGGCGCTCGACTCCCGCGGTCACCTCTGGGTCGCGGGCACGGGCTCGGTCCGGCGCTTCCCCGTCGTTCGCCCGCTGCGCGAGATCGGCACGACCGACCACGCCGGCTTCATCCTCAAGATCGACCCCCACACCCCCGAAGTCCTGACCTCGCAGCGCCTCCCGCTTCTCCACTCGCTCGCCGTCAACCGCCGCGGAGAGGCCCACATCCTGGCCACCGCCCGGCCCACCGACCGGCTCGCGGGCGTCGAGGACGTCCAGAGCGCCTGCGGAGAGGACGGGGACGTCCTCTTCCGCGTGGATCCGGCGGCGACGCTTCTGAGCTGGAGCTGCCTCTCGGTCTCGCCGGGCCCGATGACCTTCGACCGCAGGGGCCGCGTCGTCATCGCCGGCGGTGGCCGCCAAGGGCTCCCGGTCAAGCGCCCCCTCGCCGAAAAGGCCCGCGGCGGCGGCGACTTCTACGTCGCGGTGCTCAAGAAGGACCTGCGGCGGATCAGGTTCGGCAGCTACATGGGGGGCAGCGCCG
>JBFJMD010000144.1:0-6320 GCA_041634115.1 Thermoanaerobaculia bacterium
GCCACCCCGGAACCCAAAGCGCCGGCGGTGCCGAAGAGGACTCTTCGATCGCGCCGCCAGGCAGAGACGGCCGCGGCGGAGCTTCGAAGGGCAACGAACGCATAAGAAGCGAGAGAGCCGCTGGAGGCCTGCGGGCGTCCCAGGCGGGCTCTAGCCGGACCGTGCGGAAGACACTGGACGACCCCCAGGAACCGCAGAGGCCGCTGCGCGCGGCGCGGGGGGGGGAGGCAATCGGATTCAGCGCGGGCGGGCGGGTCGCGGGGGGGCCGGCCGGGCGGGGGGATTGCGGATTCCGGCACCTGCCCTGTGCTAGCATTCGGCCGCCAGGTAACATTCGATCTTCTACTGCGGGGCGTCAAAGAGTGAAGTCCAAGGGTAGCGCGTCGGGAAAGCTGTGGGTGCTGCGGGTGGCCCTGCCCGCGATCCTCCTTCTGGTGGCCGTCGCCCTGGCGGCCAAGACCCGCGGGCTCGAGCGCTACGTCGAATCCCCCTACCCGGTCGCCCGCGCCCTGCCCCACAACCCCTGGCTGGCGACGCGGGCTCCCCTGGACGGAGCCGACCTGGTCGCGGGCGAGCCGGCGATCGCCTTCGCGTTCCGGAGCGGTGAGACCCTCGGGTCGGTGCTCGCCGGCCTCGGCCTCTCGGGCGCCGACTCCGCGGCGGTGGTGGAGGCGCTCGCTCCCTACGCGAATCCGCGCCGCCTGCGTCCAAACGACAGCTATCGCGCCCTGCTCGGGCCCGACGCCCGGCTGGACTCCTTCGAGGTGACGATCGCCGGCAAGGGGCGCGCGAGCGTGACCCGCGACGGCGAGGGCTGGGCCGGGTCCTGGAGGGAGTTCGAGCGCGCCGTGGAGATGCGGACGCTGCGCGGACGGCTCGAGAGCTCGCTGGAGGGCGCGATCGTCGAGGCGGGAGGGGAGGGGGCGCTCGCCTACAAGATGTCGGACGTCTTCCAGTGGGACCTCGACTTCAATCGCGACCTGCGGGTCGGCGACGTCTTCGAGGTGCTCTACGAGCACGTCTATCTCGACGGGGCCTTCGACTCCCTGGGCGCCATCCACGCGGCGGTCTACGAGAATCGCGGCAAGCGGCTCGAGGCCTACCGCTACGGCGACCCGCCCGGCTATTTCGACGCCCAGGGCCGGCCGGTGCGGAAGATGTTCCTGCGCTCGCCGCTGCGGTTCTCGCGCATCACCTCGAGTTTCAGCAACCGCCGCTTCCACCCCATCCTGAAGCGCTACCGGCCGCACTACGGCGTCGACTACGGCGCGCCCACCGGTACCCCGGTGCGGGCCACCGCCAACGGCGTGGTCGCCTTCGCGGGCTGGGAAGGCGGCGGCGGCCGCACGGTCAAGCTCCGCCACCCGAACGACTACCTGACCTGCTACCTGCATCTTTCGGGCATCGCCCGCGGGGTGCGCGCCGGGCGGCGGGTCTCGCAGGGCGACGTCGTCGGCTACGTGGGCGCGACGGGCCTCGCCACCGCCCCGCACCTCGACTACCGGGTGCAGCACCGCGGCCGCTGGATCAACCCGCTGTCGCTCAACCGTGTGCCCACGCGGCCGCTGCCGGAGAGCGAGCTGCCCGCGTTCCTCGCCCGCCGCGACGTGCTGCGCGACAGCCTCACGACCGGCCTGGTCCCCGAGCCCCCGGGGCCGGAGCCGGAGGCGAGAGTGGCCGCGGTCGAGTCCCCCGCGGGCGACCCCCTCGGTGCCCGGGGGCGCTGAGCCGGCGGCCGTCAGCGCCCGCGCCTGGTGCCGGGTCGACCTGGCGGGCGGCACCCTCGACATCTGGCCGCTGGGACTCCTGCATCCGGGCTCGCGGACGGTCAACCTGGCGATCGACGTCGCGGTGCGGGTCGCCATGCGCCGCCGCCGCGACGGCTACCGCGTCGTCCAGGGGGACTCGACGGTCGAGACCGCTTCGGCGGAGGAGCTCGCCGGGCGACCCGAAAGCGCCCTCGCCGGCCTCGTCGCCTCGGCGCTCGGCCTGCCGCCGGTCGAGATCGCGCTCGAGAGCGACTCGCCCCGGGGCGGCGGGCTCGGCGCCAGCTCGGCGATCGCGGTGGCGGCGATCGCGGCGGGCGATCTCGTGGCGGGCCGGCCGGCGCGTTCCGCGGAGGCGACGAGCGCGCTGGCGCGCGACCTCGAGGCGCGGTTGATGGGGCTGCCCACCGGCCGCCAGGACCACTTCGCCGCCCTCCTCGGCGGGGCGCTGGAGATCGTGCACCGCCCGGGCGGAGAGGCGGTGAGGGCGCTCGAGGTGGATCTCGAGGCGCTTGCCGCCAGCCTGGTCGTCGCCTACTCCGGCGCCAGCCACTTCTCGGCGGGCAACAACTGGCAGATCGTCCGGCGGCGGCTGGAGGGAGAGCCGGAGGTCGTCGATCGCTTCCAGCGCATCGCCGAGGTCGCGGCACGGGTCGGCGAGAAGCTCGAGGCCGGGGATGCGGCCGCCGTCGGGCGGCTCATGAGCGAGGAGTGGAGCCACCGGCGGCGCCTGGCGCCGGAGATCTCGACGCCGGCGATCGAGGAGCTGCTGGCGAAGGCCGGCGCCGCGGGGGCCTGGGGTGGCAAGGTGTGCGGGGCGGGGGGCGGCGGCTCGGTCGCCGTGCTCGCGCCTCCGGAGCGAAAGCGCGGCGTGGCCGAGGAGCTGGCCGCCGCGGGGGCGCGGGTGCTCGAGTGCCGGCCCGCGGCGGGCCCGATGCGGGTCGAGCGCTCGACCGCTGGGGACCCCGCGGCCGGCTCGGCCGGCCCCGAATGAGGACGGGATTCGTCCCCGGGAGCGACTGCCGGCCCGGCTTGAGCGGGCGGCCGCAGGCGGGTTCGGGTAGGCTCGGGGTGGTCTGGGCCTTGCAGGGAGAGTGGCTGAGGGCTCGCCGCGCGGGCCCCGGCAGACAGCCGCCGCGGGCGAGGGCCGATCTCGCCGGCCGCGGCCCGAAGACAGGAGTGCCAGCGATGCAGAACAGAGCCAGCAAGCGTCTCCGTCGAATCGCGATCCAGACGGCCGCCCTGGGCTTCGCCCTCGCGATCGCCGCGCCCGCCTGGGCGGCGCCGCCCACCGCCCGGTCGACCCGCCCGCCCAGCGGCTCGTCCGGCTCCTCCGGCTCCGAAGCTTCGGGCTCGGCGACTTCGAACACCGGCGGCCGGACGGCGGTGCCGCGCGGCTCCGGAAGCGTCGATTCCGGCAGCTCCCGCGGGCGCAACGTGCGGCGGCCGCCGGGGCGTCGCTTCGGCGGCCGCATCGGCATCGGCATCGGCTTCGGTCATTACTGGGGCCGCTACCACGGCCACTACGGCCACTTCGGGTACTGGAACTACTACCCCTACTATCCGTGGGGCTTCGCCTGGTACCCCTACGGTCCGGGCTACCGGGTCTACGGGGCCGACTACGGCCTGGGCGCGGTCGACCTCAACGTGCGGCCGAAAAAGGCCGAGGTCTACCTCGACGGCGAGCTCGTCGGCCGGGCCGGCAAGTTCGACGGCTTCCCCGGTCACCTGATCGTGGAGAGCGGCAGATACCGAATCGCCTTCTATCACCCCGGCTACGAGACCGTGATCCGCGAGGTGCGGGTGCCGGCGGGGGTCGTGGTGCGCCTCCACCTCGACCTCGAGCCGGGCGAAGCGAAGCCTCCCGGGCAGTTCTTCGCGGAGCGCGAGCCGTTGGAGCGCAGGCCGCTTCGACCGCGGCCGGAAATCCGGGACCGCGACCGCGACCGCGACGAGAGATGGCGCGACCGGGCGCCGGGGGAGACCACCGGCGAGCGGCCGCCGGCGCGCGATGAGCCCGCCGCCCTCGACGTCCGCGGCGAGCCGGGCCGCTGCCGGCTGGCGATCTACCCGGCGGACGCGTCGGTCTACCTGGACGGCCGCTTTCTGGGCAGCGGCCAGGAGATCGGCCGGCTCCACTCGGGGCTGCTCGTCGAGCCCGGCGAGCACAAGCTGGAGGTCGCGAGGCCGGGATACGCCACCCGCAGCCTCGACTTCACGGTCGAAGCCGGCGGCGAGGTCGAGCTCGAGATCCGTCTGGAGGAAGCGAGCTAGCCCGGACGGTCGGATCGGCTAGATCAGCGCCAGGCTGCGCGCTTCCATCTTGAGCAGCCAGCTCTTCTTCTTGGGGCCGCCGATGTAGCTGCCGGGACCCGATTTCGTCGTGACCACCCGGTGGCAGGGGACGACGATCGGGAGCGGGTTGACGAGCAGCACCGAGAGCACCTGGCGGTAGGCATCGGCGTTGCCGGCCGCGGCGGCGATCTGCTGGTAGGACCTCGTCCGGCCGTAGGGGATCTTGGCGGTCTCCTTGAGGATTCGCCGGGCGAACCCCGTGACCCCCGATCGGCGCAGGTCGTACTGCAGCTCCAGCTTGCGGCGGGCGCCGGCCAGGTATTCGGAGAAGCGGCCGAGGACCTCGTCCAGGAATTCGGAGTACTCGGAGCGCTTCATGCTCGCGAGCGGCGTGAACGTCTTGCGCTCGCGGCCTTTCGGCACGATCACCACGCGGCTCACGACCTGTCCGGTGAGCTCGATTCCCAGAGGGCCGATCGCGGAGGGAATGAGGATCCGGACGGGTTCGGCCTCCGGCTCCTCTTCGGACGGACGTGGCGGCTCGAGACCCACTGCCATGAGCGCCTACGCTATCACGGCCCCGGGGGCGTCGGCGGGGGCGATTTTTACGCCCAGCTTGCGCCATTTCGCGGCGGCCAGCTCGCCGCCCAGGTCGGCGTCGCCGCGGTAGGGCCGATCGGGGATCCAGCGGCAGTCGACGCGCAGGGTCGTCGCGCCGGCGAGCGGAAAGGGCTCGAGGAGGAGGCTGGCGCCGGCGAGCCGGCCCCGGATCCCCCGGCGCTCGAAGGGCTCGGTCCAGCCGTTGCAGGCAACGAGCGAGAGAAAGTCGGCCAGATCGAGCCAGCGGTAGTCTTCGGCGACCTCGGCCGCGTCGGCCCCGGTCGCCTCCAGCAGCTCCCGCCGGCGCTCTTCCAGGCGCTCGAGGAGGGGTCCCCACTCGGGTCGCGACCGTCGGTCGGCGTGGACCTCCAGGGCGTGCCAGGTGACGAGCAGGGCCGCGTAGGGGCGCTCGGTCAGAAAGCGGGCGGTGCCGCGCTCCCAGATCTCGCCGCGCGGAGCGAAGGGCAGGTCGAGAAAGCTGTGCGGACGCGCCGTGCGGGGATCGGCGGCGGGCGCGGCGTCGGCCTCGCGCCAGCCGTTGTCGTGCTCGCGCACGGCGAAGAGCAGCTCGGCGCGGCGGGGATGCGCCGGCAGGCCGTCGGCGCGCCAGAGCGAGAGCAGCTCCGCCGCCAGCCGGGCGTGGTCGGGCTGGGTCACCAGCCGCAGCCGGTCGCCGTCGGGGGCCACGATCATGCGGGCAGGATAGCCCGGAACCGGGTCCGAGGCGGAGCGCCGTGGACCCCCACCCGGAGGCGTGGGGCGGGCGGCGGCCGCTATTTGATAATCTTCTGCGGAAGAAACGAGGCTCGACGGAAACGAGCCGAATGCCATCCGAGAGAGGGCTTTCGGATCAGGGAGGATATCGATGAAGAAAGCAATCGTCCTGTGGGTCCTGGCCGCCGCCATCGCTGCGCTGGCGGCGCCCGCCGTCGCCGAGACCGGCGGTCTTCGCTACACGATCACGGTGAGCAAGTTCGAGAACCGGCAGAACTGGTACTGGAACGGCTGGCATCTGGGCGACGCGTGGGGCACGGTCATGACCGACCTTCTCCAGCAGACCGGACGCTTCATCGTCCTGGGCGAGAGCGACATGCGCAACGAGGCGATGGCCGAGCAGGATCTGGGGGCCTCCGGGCGCACCGCCGGTGGAGGCAAGACGCCGGTGATAGGCCAGCTCACGCCCGCCCAGCTGCTGGTCAAGGGCGCGATCACCCACTTCCAGCACGACACCACCGGCGGCGGCGGTGGAGTGCGGGTCAAGGGCTTCCGGATCGGCGGCAAGAAGGAGAAGGCGGAGATCAACGCCACCGTCTACGTCGTCGACTCCACCACCGGCCAGATCCTGGCGTCCAAGAGCGTGGTGGGCGAGGCCGGGCGCAAGGGCGGCACCTTCGGCTACAGCGGCCGCAACTGGGGCGGCGACGTCGGCGGCTACAAGAACGACAACGTCGGGCAGGCGGTGGAGTCGGCGATCTCGGAGGCGGTCGACTGGATCATCGAGCAGCTCCCGAGGATCGCCTGGACCGGCTCCGTCGCCCTCGTCGACGGCGGCGAGGTCTACGTCAACCGGGGCAGCCGCGAAGGGGTGAGCGTCGGCCAGACCTTCGTGGTCGGCGAGGTCGACGTGATCCGCGACCCGGACACCGGCGAGGTGCTCAA
>JBFJMD010000145.1:0-6317 GCA_041634115.1 Thermoanaerobaculia bacterium
GCCGGACGGCGCCGCTCGCGGCCGCGCTGCTGCTCGGGGCGCCGGTCGCGCCGGCCGCGGCCGAGGCGCCGCCGCTCGGCGTCCACGACGTCGCCCGGCTCTCCGCCGTCGAGGAGGTCGCGGTCTCGCCGGACGGCGAGCGCATCGCCTACGTCGTGAGCCGGCCGCGCGACCCATTCGCCGAGGAGAACGGCTCGGCCTGGACCGAGCTGCACCTGGTCGGCCGGGACGGGGTCTCGGTCCCCTACGTCGCCGGCGCCGCCAAGGTCGCCGCCCCCGCCTGGCTCCCCGACGGCTCGGCGATCGGCTTCCTCGACGAGCGCCCCGGCGACGAGGACGCGCGTCTCTATCTGATCCCGGTGGCGGGCGGCGAGGCGCGGCGGGTCGTCGACCACCCGCGCGAGATCAAGGAGTTCAGCTTCAGCCCCGACGGCGCCCGGGTGGCGTTCCTGGCGAAGGAGGCCGAGCCGGAAGAGAGAGCGGCGCTCGAGAAGAAGGGCTTCGACCAGGAGGTGGTGGAGGAGGAGCCGGAGCCGGTCCGGGTCTGGATCGCCGGGGTCGCCGAGGGCTCCGCGGCGCCGGTGGCCCTCGAACTCGAGGGCTCGGCCTCGGAGCTCCACTGGAGCCCGGCCGGCGACCTCCTCGCGGTCGCCCTGGCGCCGACCCCGCTGATCGACGACCACTACATGCGGCGCCGGGTGGCGATCGTGGACGCCGCCGGCGGCGAGGTCGGGGCGTGGGTCGAGACCGAGGGCAAGCTGGGGCAAGCGGCCTGGAGCCCGGACGGCCGGCGCCTCGCGCTCGTCGCCGCGGCCGACTACCACGACCCGCGCGAGGGCCGGCTCGTCGTGGTCGGCGCCGCGGGCGGCCGGCCGATCGAGCTCCTGCCCGGCTACCGCGGGCACGTCGGGGCGATCGCCTGGCTCGACCCCGAGACGCTGGCCTTCGTCGGCGAAGAGGGCGTGTGGACGGCCCTCGACGCGGTCCCGGCGGCGGGCGGAGAGCGGCGCCGGCTGGCCGCCGTCGAGGGGCCGATCTGGCGCGAGCTCTCGGCCAGCCGCGACGGCCGCGTCCTGGCGCTCGCCGGCGACACCCCGACCCACCCGGCCGAGGTCTTCCGGCTGGGGCCTGGCGACGCCGCCCCACAGCGCCTGACCGACTCGAATCCCTGGCTCGCCGAGCGGCGCCTCGCGCCCCAGGAGGTCGTCCGCTTCAAAGCCCGCGACGGGCTCGAGCTCGAGGGGCTGCTGGTCCGGCCGCTCGGCGGCGGCCCCGAGGCGGGCCCGGCGCCGCTCGTCATGATGATCCACGGCGGCCCGGAGGCCCACTACTCGAACGGCTGGCTGACCAGCTACTCGCGGCCGTCCCAGGTCCTCGCCGGGCGGGGCTTCGCCAGCTTCTATCCCAACTACCGCGGCAGCACCGGGCGCGGCGTCGAGTTCTCGAAGCTCTCCCAGGGCGATCCGGCGGGGGCCGAGTTCGACGACATCGTCGACGCGATGGATCACCTTATCGCCGCCGGCGTCGCCGACCGCGAGCGGGTGGGGATCACCGGCGGCTCCTACGGCGGCTACGCCTCCGCCTGGGCGGCGACCCGGCAGAGCGAGCGCTTCGCGGCGGCGGTGATGTTCGTCGGCATCAGCAACGAGATCTCGAAGCTCGGCACCAGCGACATCCCCAACGAGCTCCACGCGGTCCACCTGCGCCACTGGCCCTGGGACGACTGGAAGCTGGCGCTCGAGCGCAGCCCGGTCTACTGGGTGGAGAAGGCGCGGACGCCGATCCTGATCCTGCACGGCAAGGACGACCCGCGGGTGTTTCGCGGCCAGTCGATGGAGCTCTACCGCTTCCTGAAGACCCTCGGCCGGGTGCCGGTGCGGCTCGTGCTCTACCCGGGCGAGAAGCACGGCAACTCGAAGGCGGCGGCGCGGCTCGACTACAGCCTGCGCCTGGTGCGCTGGATGGAGCACTACCTCGTCGGCCCCGGCGGCGACCCGCCGCCGCACGAGCTCGTGTACGAGGAGCCGGCAGCGGCGCCGGCGGCGAGCGTCGCGACCAGCGGGGCGAAGTCCCGAGCGGGGGCCGGCTCGGGATGAGCCGCGGCCCGCGGACGGCGCTCGGCGCGGCCCTCGCCCTGGCGGCCGCCTGCGTGGCGGCCTGCGCGGCGAGCGCCGGGCCCGCCGCGCGACCCGCCGCCCCGGCCGCGGAGGACCCCTTCACCGCCGCGGTCGAGGGCCTCGAGAGGCGCCCCGGCCTCGTCGACCTCTACCTCGACCGCGAGCGGGGGGCGGTGCTCCTCGGCCTGCCGGCGCCGGGACCGGACGGCGTCGTCGGCGAGTACCTCTACGTCGAGGGACTCGTGACCGGCCTGGGCTCGAACCCGATCGGGCTCGACCGCGGCCAGCTCGGCGAGACCCGGGTGGTGACGCTGCGCCGCCAGGGCGCGCGCCTCCTGGTCGAGCAGCAGAACCTGCGCTTCCGCGCCATGACCGAGCGCCCCGCCGAGCGGCGCGCGACCCGCCAGTCGTTCGCCACCTCGGTGCTGTGGGCGGGGGAGATCGCCGCCACCGGCGGCGACGGCCGGCTGCTCGTCGACTTCACGTCGTTCGCGGTCCGCGACGCCCACCGGGTGGGCGCCCGCATCGCCGCCGTCGGCGAGGGGCGATTCGCCCTCGACCGCGAGCGCAGCGCCCTCGACCTCGAGGCCTGCCTCGCCTTTCCGCAGAACGTCGAGCTCGAGGCGCTCCTGACCTTCGCCGGGGAGTCGGCCGGTCCCCACCTGAGCGCCACGGCGCCGGACCAGGACGCCTTCTCGCTGGTCCAGCACCACTCGCTCCTCGCGCTGCCCGACGACGGCTACAGGCCGCGGCGCTTCGACCCGCGGGCGGGCTCGTTCGCGGTCGAGTTCCTGGACTACGCGGCGCCGCTCGCCGGGGCGCTCGAGACCCGCTGGATCGCCCGCCACCGGCTCGCGCCCGGCGCGACGATCGTCTACCACGTCGATCCGGCGATCCCCGAGCCGGTGCTGGGCGCGGTCCTCGACGGCGCCCGCTGGTGGGCCGAGGCCTTCGCCGCCGCCGGCTTCCCCGAGGGCTTCCGGGTCGAGCTGCTGCCCGAGGACGCGCATCCGCTGGACGCCCGCTACCACGTGATCCAGTGGGTCCACCGGTCCACCCGGGGCTGGTCCTACGGCGGCGGCGTGATCGACCCGCGCACCGGCGAGATCGTCAAGGGGCACGTCAGCCTGGGCTCGCTCCGGGTGCGCCAGGACCGGCTGATCTTCGAGGGGCTGGTGGGCGCGGACAAGAGCGGCACCGGCGCCGCCGACGATCCGGTGGAGCTGGCGCTGGCGCGCATCCGGCAGCTCTCCGCCCACGAGGTGGGCCACACCCTGGGGCTGGCGCACAACTTCGCCGCCAGCACCTACGGCCGCGCCTCGGTGATGGACTACCCGGCGCCGCTGGTGGGTCTCGGGCCCGGCGGCGAGCTCGACCTCGGCGACGCCTACGCCGTCGGGGTCGGCGCCTGGGACGTGCACGCGGTCCGCTACGCCTACGAGATCCACCCGCCGGAGCGGGAAGAAGAGGCGCTCGAGCGGCGGGTGCGCGAGGGCCTGGCGCGCGGGCTGGTGATGCTCTCCGACGCCGACGCGCGGCCGCCCGGGGCGGCGAACTCCCTCGCCAGCCTCTGGGACAACGGCGCCGACCCGGTGGCCCAGCTCGAGTCCGACCTGGCGGTGCGGGCCGCAGCGCTCGCCCGCTTCGGCGAGAGAAACGTCGCCCCCGGACGGCCGCTGGCGCTGCTCGAGGAGGTGCTCGCCCCCCTCTACTTCCGCCACCGCTACCAGCTCGAGGCGGCGGTCAAGCGGGTCGGCGGCCTCGACTATCGCTACGCCCTGCGCGGCGACGGGCAGCCGGGTGCTGCGCCGGTCGCCGGCGACGCCCAGCGGCGGGCGCTCGCGGCGGTGCTGTCGACGCTCGCCCCCGAGGCCCTCGACTTACCGGAGGGGGTGCTGGCGGTGCTCCTGCCGCGGCCGCTCGAGCACCACCCGAACCGGGAGCTCTTCCGCGGCCGGTCGGCGCCGGCCTTCGACCCGCTGGCGGCGGCCGAGACCGCGGCCGACCTCGCGGTCGCCGGCCTGCTGCAGCGCGAGCGGGCCGCCCGCCTGGTGGACTTCCACCGCCGCGACCCGGCGCTGCCCGGGCTCGAGGAGGTGCTCGCGGCTCTCGTCGAGGCCGCCTTCGGGCCGGCGCCCGCCGCGGCGAGAGCCGGCACCGCCGCTGCGCCGCCCGACCCCCGCCGGGCCGAGCTGGCCCGCGCCGTCCAGCGAGTCGCCGTCGCCCGCATGATCGGCCTGGCGGCGGACCCGGAGGCCGGCGCCGCGGTCGCCTCGCGGGTCGAGTGGACGCTGGCCGCCCTCGCCGAGCGGCTGGCCGGCGCTGCCGGAGAGAGCCCGGCGGAGCGGGCCCACCGCGCCCACCTCGGGCGCGAGATCGCCCGCCACCTCGCCCGCCCGGCGGCGCCGGCGGGAGCGCCGCGGCCGGCCCCCGAGCCGCCCCCCGGCCCGCCGATCGGCTCGCCGCCCGATCGCCTGGCCGACCCCCTGGGGGACGCGGGCTGCGCGTTCGCGCCCTTCGCCCTCTCCGAGTCGGGAGGGCGGAGATGAAGCGGGCGGGCCTGAGCCGCGAGGCCTACGAGCCCATCCCCGAGGGCAAGAGCTACGAGCCCTTCGTGCCGGCGACCGAGAGCCCGGCGGAGATCACCTGGAAAGCGGCGGTCTTCGGCATCGCATTCGGCATCGCGTTCGGCGCCGCCAACGCCTACCTCGGCCTGCGGGTCGGGCTCACGATCTCCACCTCGATCCCCGTCGCGGTGCTCACCGTCGCCGCCTTCCGCCTGCTCCAGGGCGCCGGCGTCGGCAGCACGATCCTCGAGGCCAACCTCTCGCAGACCGTGGGCTCGGCCTCGAGCTCGGTGGCGAGCGGCGTGATCTTCACCCTGCCGGCGCTCTTCCTCTGGGGGCTCGACCCCGACCTCCTGCAGATGACCCTGCTGGCGATGTGCGGCGGGCTGCTGGGGGTGCTCTTCATGGTGCCGCTGCGGCGCTTCCTGATCGAGCGCGAGCACGGCAACCTGCCCTACCCCGAGGGCACCGCCTGCGCCGAGGTGCTGGTGGCGAGCGAAGTCGGCGGCAGCAAGGCGCGCGAGGTCTTCTGGGGCCTCGGCATCGGCGGCCTGATGAAGATCGTCACCGGCTGGGCGCGGGTGATCCCGGACTCGGTGCACGCGCGGGTGCCGCTGCTCAAGAAGGGCGACGTCGGCTTCGAGGTCTCGGCGGCGCTCTTCGGGGTCGGCTACATCCTCGGCCCGCGGATCGCCGCGGTCATGGTCGGCGGCGGCCTGCTCTCGTCGCTCGTCATCATCCCGGCGATCGCCTGGTGGGGAGAGGGGCGCCTCGAGCCGCTCTACCCGGAGACCGTCAAGACCATCGCCGAGATGGGCCCGCGCGAGATCTGGACCCGCTACGTGCGCTACATCGGCGCCGGGGCGGTGGCGATGGGGGGCCTGATCACCCTGATCCGCAGCATCCCGACGATGGTCGAGAGCTTCAAGGTCGGCGCCCGCGAGATGAAGCAGCGGCTCGCCGAGCGGGCCGCGGCCGCGCTGCCGCGCACCGGCGCCGATCTGCCGCTCGGCTTCATCGCCTTCGGGGTCGTCGTGCTGATCGGGGTGATGGCCTTCGTGCCCAAGGTCTTCGCCACCCTGCCCGGCTTCGGGCCGCGGCTGGTGGCGGCGCTCCTGGTCGCCATCTCCGCGTTCTTCTTCGTCACCGTCTCGTCGCGCATCGTCGGTCTCGTCGGCGTCACCTCGAACCCGACGAGCGGGATGACGATCGCCACCCTGCTCGCCACCTCGGCGATCTTCCTCGCCGCGGGCTGGACCGGCGACGCCGGCAAGGTCGGGGCGCTCACGGTGGGCTGCGTGGTGGCGATCGCGGCCTCGATCGCCGGCGACACCTCGCAGGACCTGAAGACCGGGTTCCTGCTCGGCGCCACGCCGCGGGTGCAGCAGTCGGGCGAGCTGATCGGGGTCCTGACCTCGGCCACCTTCGTCTGCCTCGCCGTGCTGCTGCTCGACAAGACCTACGGCTTCGGCACCCCGACCCTGCCGGCGCCGCAGGCGACGCTGATGAAGCTGGTGATCGAGGGGGTGCTGCAGAGCTCGCTTCCCTGGGGCCTGGTGGCGATCGGCGCCGCCCTCGCCCTCGCGGCCGAGGCGCTGAAGATCCCCAGCCTGCCCTTCGCGGTCGGCGTCTA
>JBFJMD010000146.1:0-6310 GCA_041634115.1 Thermoanaerobaculia bacterium
ACATCCCGGGCGTGGACCTGTGCGAGAGCTGCGGCTCCGACCTGGCGGGGCTCGACCTGCCGGAGGCGGACGGCGGCTTCCGCGGCAAGCTCCTGAGCGACCGCGTCGCCGATCTGCCGATGGCGCCGGCACTCGTGATCTCGGCGGAGGCCTGGGTCGTCGAGGCGATCGAGCGAATGCGCGAGGCCCGCCACGGCTGCGTGCTGGTGGAGCGCGACGGCCGGCTGGCGGGCATCTTCACCGAGCGTGACGTTCTGGTCCGCATCGTGCGCAAGGGGCTGGATCCGGCGGCGGTGCCGCTGGGCTCGGTGATGACCCCGGAGCCGCTGACCCTGGCCGCCGGCGACCCGCCCGCCTACGCCATCCATCGAATGGTCAGCCAGAAGCTGCGGCACCTGCCGGTGGTGGACGGCGACAAGCTCCTGGGCTTCGTCTCGTCGCGCAGCATCCTGCGCTACATCCACGAGGATGTGATCGGCGAGGGGAGCGCCGGGTGATCTACCGCGCGACCGTCAAGCGCCTGACCGACGGGCAGTTCTACGCCCGCTGCGTGGCGGCGCCCGCCGGCCTCGCCGAGGCCCACGCCGGCTCGCGCGACGAGGCGCTGGCCAGGCTCGAGAGCGAGATCCGCTATCAGCTCGAGCTCTGCCCCTGCAGCGGCGTGGCCCACGACTACGTCCAGCTCGAGGTCCGCGAGGCGGCCCCGGCGGCGAGGCCCTGAAGGAGCGACGGGAGCCCGCTCGATGGCACGGGTCCTGATCGTCGAGGACAGCCCGGATCAGGCGCTGCTCATCACCCGGCTGCTGGAGAGCGCCGGCTATGCGGCGGAGGTGGCGGACGACGCGGCCGCGGCGCTCAAGGCGATCGGCCGGGATCCCCCGGACCTGGTGGCCACCGACCTGGTGATGCCGGGCATGGACGGCCTCGAGCTGGTGGAGAAGGTGCGCGCGGAGCACCCCTACGTTCCCGTGGTCCTGATGACCGCGGTGGGCACCGGCGAGATCGCCGTCGAGGCGCTGCGCCGGGGCGCGGCGAGCTACGTCCACAAGGGCCGGCTGTTCGAGGACCTGCTGCCGACGGTCGAGAAGACCCTGGAGCTGGCGCGCGAGAAGCGCGAGCAGGAGCGGATCCACGAGTGCCTCGAGCAGTCGACCCTCACCTACCGGCTGGAGAACGACCAGTCGCTGGTGGTGCCGCTGGTCAGCCACATCCAGGACAGCATCCAGGCGATCCGGCCGGCCCTCGACGAGGGACAGCTCATGCAGATCGGCGTGGCCCTCCAGGAGGCGCTGCTCAACGCGATGCATCACGGCAACCTGGAGGTGAGCTCGGAGCTGCGCCAGAACGGCTCCGAGGCCTATCACCGCAGGATCGAGGAGCGGCTGCGCGAGCCGCGCTACGCCGACCGCCGGGTGCGGCTTTCGGTGCGCCTGTCGCGCGAGCGGCTGGAGTGCGAGGTGCTGGACGAGGGCCCCGGCTTCGACCTCTCGCAGGTGCCGGACCCGACCAACCCGGAGAACCTGCTCAAGGCGAGCGGCCGCGGCCTCTATCTGATCCTCGCCTTCATGGACGAAGTGAGCCACAACGCGACCGGCAGCGAGATCCGCATGGTGAAGGAGTTCCCCTCCAAGGCCTAGCGCCGGGCCCGAGCGGGGACGAGATCCGGGCGCCCGGCGCCCTTGAACCGCGCCCCGACTCGGATAGAATGGCAGACTCGTCGGCGCTCCGGCGGCGCTCCATGATCGAGACCCTGCAACAGCCCAGAACGCTCCCGCACAGCGAGGAGTCCGAGCGCGCGGTGTTGGCCAGCGTCCTGCTGGATCCGTCGCGGCTGGCGACCCTGGCGGGGCGGCTGCGTCCGGGCGATTTCTTCACCGAGCGCCACCGCGTCGTCTACCAGGCGATGCTCGACGTGCAGGCGATGGAGACCGAGATCGACCTGCGGACGCTGCAGGCGCGGCTCGAGCAGCAGAAGCGGCTGGACAGCGTCGGCGGCGTGGCCTACCTCGCCAGCCTCGACCTCGACCTGCCCGACCTCGGGCGGCTCGAGAGCTACATCGAGATCGTCAAGGAGCGCTCGGTCCGCCGGCGGCTGATCGAGGCCTGCGGCGAGATCACCCGCAGCTGCCTCGACGGCGGCCTCATCGCGCAGGAGGCGCTGGGTCGCGCCGAGCAGGCGATCCTGGGGCTCGGCGAGGAGGCCATCCACCGGGGTTTCGTGCCGCTGGCGCAGATCTTCCACGAGACCATCGCCGATCTCGAGGAGCGTCCCGCCTCGGGGCTGATCGGCCTGCCCACCGGCTTTACCGACCTCGACCGCTCGACCCGGGGCCTCAATCGGGCGAACCTCATCATCATCGCCGGGCGTCCGGGGATGGGCAAGACGAGCCTGGCGCTCAACATCGCGCAGCACGTGGCGATCCGCGAGCAGAAGACCGTGGGGGTCTTCTCGCTCGAGATGAGCCAGCAGGAGCTGGCGCTGCGGATCCTTTCGTCCGAGGCCGACGTGCCCTTCGGACCGCTGCGCTCCGGCCACCTGTCCCAGAAGCAGTGGAGCAAGGTCGTGCAGAGCGTGCGCTCGATCTCGACGGCGCCGCTCTACATCGACGACTCCGCCAACCCCAGCCTGCTCGAGGTCGCCTCGAAGGCGCGCCGCCTCAAGGCCGAGCACCGGCTGGAGCTGCTGATCGTCGACTATCTCCAGCTCATGCAGGCGGGCGGTCGCTACGAGAACCGCAACCTCGAGATCTCGGCGATCACCCGCGGCCTGAAGCAGCTCTCGAAGGAGCTCGACATTCCGGTGGTCGCGCTGTCGCAGCTCTCGCGGCAGCCGGAACGGCGCGGCGGCGACCATCGGCCGCAGCTCGCCGACCTCCGCGAGTCGGGCTCGATCGAGCAGGACGCCGACCTCGTCGCCTTCATCTACCGCGAGGAGGTCTACGACCCCGACACCGAGAACCAGGGGCTGGCCGAGGTGATCATCGCCAAGCACCGGAACGGCGAGACGGGGACGCTGCGGCTGGTGTTCCTGGGCGAGACGACGAAGTTCTGCAATCTGGCGCGGCATGACGCCCCGCCGACCCCCTTCTGAGGTCTCTCCGGTGGCCGGGACAGCGGAGGCCGGCGGCGCCGGCCGCGCCCGACGCCCGGCCTGGGTCGCGATCGACCTCGGCGCCCTGGCCCGCAATCTCCAGAAGCTGCGCGAGCGGGTGGCGCCGGCCGCGGTGCTGGCGGTGGTCAAGAGTGACGCCTACGGCCACGGCGCGGTGGCGGTGGCGCGGCGGCTCGACGCCGAGGGCGTCGACTGGTTCGGCGTGGCGCTGGCCGGCGAGGGCGCCGAGCTGCGCCGCTCCGGGGTCGCCGCCCCGATCCTGGTGCTGGGTACGGCCGAGCCGGAGGAGCTGGAGCTCTACCGGGCCGAGCGGCTGGTGCCGACGGTGTCGAGCGCCGCGCAGCTCGCGATGTGGGCCGGCCGGGCGGCGTCGGGCCCGCCGCAGCCGATCCACCTCAAGGTGGACACCGGCATGAGCCGGCTGGGGCTGGCCCCCGCCGAGGTCGGCGAGGCGCTGGCGTCGATCCGGGCGAGCCCGGGCCTGGCGCTGGGCGGGCTGGTCTCGCACCTCGCCGAGGCGGAGGACCTCGAGGGCGCGGCGACCGAGCGCCAGCTCGGCGCCTTCCGGGCGCTGGTCGAGCTGCTGACGCCGGAGGAGCGCTCGGCGGCTACGCTCCACCTGGCGAACAGCGCCGGGGCGCTCTACCGGCCGGCGAGCCGCCACGACCTGGTCCGCCTCGGGCTGGCGCTCTACGGCGTCGACCCGGCGGGACGGGACGAGGCGCTCGAGCCGGTGATGTCGGTCGCGGCGCGGATCGTCCTCGTGCGCGAGGTGGCGGCGGGGACGAAGGCGGGCTACGGCGGCACCTGGACGGCGTCGCGGGCGAGCCGCCTGGCGGTGGTGCCGGTAGGCTACGGCGACGGCTACCCCTGGCGCCTGTCGAACCGGGCCGAGGTCTTGGTCGCCGGGCGCCGGGCGCCGGTCGCCGGGCGGGTGAGCATGGACATGACTATCGTCGACGTCACCGGAATCCCGGCGGCGGTGGGCGACGAGGCGGTGCTGCTGGGGCGGCAGGGTGAGGAGTCGATCGGCGCCGTGGAGCTCGCCGAGCGGGCGGGGACCATTCCGTGGGAGGTGCTCTGCGGGTTCGGACTGCGCCTGCCGCGGATCGCGGCGGGGGAGGGCGGCCGGCCGGGCGCCGCCGGGGGCCGTCGATGACGGGCATGCTCGAGAACTTCTTCACCGAGGTCGGGCGCTTCTTCCAGGTGCTCTGGCGGGTCCTCGTCTGGACCCCGCGGCCGCCCTACGACCTGCGCGAGCTGCTCCGCCAGATGCTGCGCGTCGGGGTCAACTCGCTGCCGGTCATCCTGCTGACGGCGATGTTCACCGGCATGGTGATGGCGCTCCAGACCTTCGCGGTGCTGGCGCGGGTGGGGGCGGAGCGCTACGTCGGCTCGCTGGTCGCGCTCTCGATGGTGCGCGAGCTCTCCTGCGTGCTCGGCGGGCTGGTGATCGCCGGCCGCTCGGGCTCGGCGATGGGGGCCGAGCTGGGCACGATGCGGGTGACCGAGCAGATCGACGCGATGGAGGTCATGGCGACCGATCCGGTGCACTACCTGATGGTGCCGCGGGTCTGGGCGACGGTGATCATGCTGCCGCTGCTGGTCGTGGTCGCCGACGCGATCGGCATCTGGGGCGGCTACTTCGTCTCGGTGATCATCATGGGCGCCAATCCGGTGAGCTACATCGACACCACCTTCCAGTACATGGAGCTGGGGGACATCACCTCGGGCCTGATCAAGGCCGCCTTCTTCGGCATGCTGATCGCGGTGGTCGGCTGCCAGCAGGGCTACTACACCCGCGGCGGCGCCGAGGGGGTGGGCCGGGCGACGACCCGCTCGGTGGTGATCGCGAGCATCGCGATCCTCATCTCGGACTTCTTCCTGACCAAGATCCTCTTCCGATGACCCGACCCGCCGAGGAAGCCCCCGAGGTCAAGATCCGCCTGCGCGGGGTGACGAAGTCGTTCGGCTCCAAGATCGTCCTCGACGGCATCGATCTCGAGATCCGGGCCGGCGAGTCGACGGTGATCATCGGCGGCTCGGGTACCGGCAAGAGCGTCCTGCTCAAGCACATGATCGGCCTGCTCAAGCCCGACGCCGGCACCGTCGAGGTGGACGGGACGGTGATCCACGAGCTCGGCAACCGCGACCTGACCCGCTTCCGGAGGCGCTTCGGGATGGCCTTCCAGGAGGGGGCGCTCTTCGACTCGATGACCGTGGCCGACAACGTCGCCTTCCCGCTGCGCCGCGCCTCGGAATTCTCCGAGGTCCAGATCCGCCGGCGGGTGGAGGAGTGCCTGCGCCTGGTCAAGCTCGACGGCGCCGGCACCAAGCTGCCGTCGGAGCTCTCGGGCGGCATGCGGCGTCGGGCGGGGTTCGCGCGGGCGATCGCGCTCGAGCCCGACATCCTGCTCTTCGACGAGCCCACCACCGGTCTCGACCCGGTGACCAAGGAGACGATCGACGAGCTGATCGTCGAGCTGCGCGAGGACCTGGGCTCGACCACGGTGACGATCAGTCACGACATGGGAAGCACGTTCAAGATCGCCGATCGCATCGGCATGCTCTACGGCGGCAAGATCATCGCGCTGTCGCCACCGGCCGAGTTCCGGCGGCTGGACGATCCGCGGGTGCGGGAGTTCCTGCGCCGCGACGTCGCCGCCGGGGCCGGCTGACGGCCGCAAGGAGAAACGGATGTCTCAAACGGTGAAAGTCGGGATCTTCATGACGGTGGCGCTGGTGGTTCTCGCCTACCTGATCTTCAAGGTCGAGGACTGGACGCTCTTCGGCGCCGCGGGCCAGCGGGTCGAGGCGGCCTTCGACAGCGTCGCCGGCCTCGACGACAAGGCGCCGGTGCGGGTGGCGGGGGTGCGCGTCGGCCGCGTGGACGGCATCCGGCTCGAGGACCGAAAGGCCCTGGTGACGCTGCTGCTCGAAACGCCCGTCGAGCTGACCGAGGGCTCGAGCGCCAAGATCGCCAACCTGGGCCTGCTGGGGGACAAGTTCGTGGTGCTGACGCCGGGGCCGCAGGGGGCGCCGCCGCTGGCCCCGGGCGCGGTGCTCCCCGGGACGACGCCGGTCGGCTTCGACGACGCGATGAAGCAGCTGAGCACCATCGGCGACTCGATCCAGTCCACGCTCGAGGCCCTCGATCCGAAGGAGACCGGCGAGGCGATCTCGCGCCTGCTCGACAAC
>JBFJMD010000147.1:0-6296 GCA_041634115.1 Thermoanaerobaculia bacterium
CAGATCCCGATCCAGACCATCGCCAACAACACGGTGAGCATCCAGTTCATCAACGCCACGCTGCGCCTCGACGTCACTCCGCACGTGACCGCGGCCGGCACGGTGCTGATGGACATCGACATTCAGAAGCGCGAGCCGCAGCTCGCGTTCGCGGTGGTCGGCGCCAGCAACGCACCGATCTCGACCAAGGACGCCCGCACGCGCGTGATCGTGCGCGACGGTGGCACGACGGTGATCGGCGGCATCTACAAGGTCACCAGCGACCAGGGCGAGGACCGGGTGCCGGGACTCTCCAACGTGCCGATTCTCAAACACCTGTTCAAGAACAAGCGCCGCAACGACGAGAACGAAGAGCTCCTGATCTTCATCACGCCGCGCGTCGTCAAGCTCTAGCTCGCGGGGGACGAACATGCACAAGTCGCTTCGCCTTCTCCTGACCCTGATCCTCGCCGCCGGCCTCGCCGGCTGCGAGAGCCGCACCGACCGCACGGACGGCGGCGGCGTTCTGTTGTCGATCGCCGACTTCGACGGGCTGCCGATCCGGGTGGCCGTCAACCAGTCGGGCAGCCTCGTCCAGGTGGAGGAGATCCAGGTCGCGAACGTCGCGAAAGACCCGACCGGCGTGACCAGCAGCCTGATGAACGTGGAGATCACCTCCTACGAGGTGACCTACAGCCGCGCCGACGCCGGAACTCGCGTCCCGCCGCCCCTGGTGGGAGGCCTCTTCGGCGTCGCGGCGGTCGGCTCCACCTTCACCGTTGAGGGCCTGCACGTGATGGGCATCGAGCAGTTCGAGCGGGTGCCGATCTCGGACCTCTTCTTCGTCAACGGCGGCTTCGACAAGGAGACCGGCCAGACCCGCATCCTGCTGAACTTCCACATGCGCTTCTTCGGCCGCACCCTCTCCGGGGACGCGGTGCAGACGGCGCCCGCCTCCTTCACCATCGAGTTCGTACCCTGAGCCTGAGCAGGAGAGCACCATGAGCCTAGCGAAAAGATCGAAAACCGCCGCGTCGCTGGTCGCGCTGGCCGTGCTGGCCGCGCTCGCGATGCTGGGGCTGGCCTGCTCGACGGACTCGCCGACGGCCCCGGAGCAGCGCGGAGCGCCGGTGCCGCAGCCGGACCCGAGCCTCACCTGGCGCATTCGCATCACCGCCAGCCCGGCGGAGCTGACCGCCGGCACCCTGACGGCTTCCACGATCACGGTGCGGGTCGAGCGGCTGAGCAACGGCAACGCGCCGCCGAGCGGCACCACCCTCGTGGCCTCCACCAGCCTCGGGGACTTCGTTAGCCCGGGCAGCGGCATCGACTCGGTCGTGCTGACGTTGATCCAGGGCGGGGCGCAGGTGCAGCTCTTTCCCGGCGCCGTGGTCGGAACCGCGGTGATCACCGCGCAGCTCGAGAACTCGATCCGGCAGGCCACGGTGCCGATCCGGGAGGCGATCGCCGACGTCGTGGCCGCCTGGTCCTTCACCAACACCGACGAGAGCCTCTCGGTCACCTTCCTCAACCAGTCCACCGGCGACCCGACCTCCTTCTTCTGGGACTTCGGCGACGGCGGCACCAGCACCGAGCAGCATCCGGTCCACGTCTTCTCGGACTTCGGCGACTGGGTGGTGAGCATGACCGCCAGCAAGCAGGGCTCTTCCGACACGCTGGCCCAGGTGGTGACGATCGAGGCTCCGGAGCCCGAGGAGCCGCCGGCGGTGCCGGTGGCCGCCTTCACCTTCGTGGTCAACGACTGCGACGCGATCTTCACCGACGCCTCGAGCGGCGAGATCACGAGCTTCTCCTGGGACTTCGGAGACGGGTTCGCCAGCACCCAGAAGAACCCGGTCCACACCTACGCAACCGGCGCGGTCTACACGGTCACCCACACGGTGAGCGGACCGGGCGGCTCGGACACGAGCTCGCGGTTCGTGACGGTGCCGCAGGCGGGCGGGATCTGCCCCTGACCTCCGCGCCGGCGCCGGCCGGGCGGGGGTAGGTCCCCGGCCCGTGCCGGCGCCCCGATCGGGGCGCCCCCTTCGGCGGGGGGCGCTCCCCTCTCGCTAGACGGGCGCCGGCCGATCTTCGTATACTCCCGCGAGGATCCATGCGCAGGCTCGCCGCGACAGCTCTCGCCGCCCTTCTCCTGGCCCTCGCGGGCTGCGACCGGCCGACGCCGGTGGCCCCGGGCGAGGCGGGGCTCACCATCAGCGCCAACCCCACCCGCATCGAGATCGACGGCCGCTCGACGATCACGGTGATCGCCCGCAAGTCGGACGGCAACCCGGTGAACCGGGGCACCGAGATCAACTTCTCGACCACCCTGGGCACGATCGACACCCTGGTCGAGACAAACGACCGCGGCATCGCCGAGGCGATCCTGCGCGGCGACGGCACGGTGGGGATGGCGACGGTCGAGGCCAGTTCGGGGGCGGCGGCGGCGGTCGCGGTGGACGTCCAGATCGGCTCGCTCGCCGCCTCGATCAATCTCGAGGCCAACCCCCGGCGGCTGCCCAAGGAGGGGGGCGACGTGACGCTGGTGGCGACGGTCTTCGACGACCGCGGCAACCGGCTGCGCAACCACCCGGTGAACTTCTCCAGCGAGGCCGGCACCCTCGACTCGGGCGGCTCGGCGGTCAACACCGACAGCCAAGGCGAGGCCCGGGACACCGTGCGGGTGACCGAGTTCGACGTCGAGAAGCTGGAGGAGGGGATCTTCCTGGTCTTCGCCCGCACCACGACCGAGGGCGGCCTGCTGCTCGAGGTCTCGACCGACGTCGAGGTCGGCGGCTTCCCCGCCTCGGTCACCCTGAGCGTCGGCACTTCCAGCATCCCGGAGAACGGCATCTCGGATCTCTCCGTCCGGGCCCTGGTGCGCACCGACGGCGGCAAGGCGGCTCCCGGGGTCGGGGTCAACTTCTTCACCGAGCTCGGCTCCCTCGCCTCGGAGGGCCGGTTGGTCGAGACCGACGACAGCGGCCAGGCCACCGACCTGCTGACCATCACGGAGGAGAACCTCTGCGCCTTCACCGACACGACGTTCGACGTCACGGCGCAGACCGCGGGCAGCGCCGGCGAGCTGATCGAGGCCACCCGGGCCATCGGGCTGGAAGTCCCGATCACCACCCTCGACGCCAACTTCACCCGCTCGATCGTGTCGCTCACCGTGAGCTTCTTCGACACCACCACGGGCGGCAAGAGGGACTACGACTACCTCTGGAACTTCGGCGACGGCTCCACCAGCACGGCGCAGAACCCCAGCCGGACCTACGCCGCGGCCGGAACCTACACGGTGATCCTCGACGTCACCGACGCCTGCGGCAAGCGCGATACCCAGACCAGCCAGGTCACGGTCATGTAGCGCCGGAAGCCGGCCGAGCGGCGCCGCCGCTCGGCGGGAGGCTTCCCGACCCGTTGCTATAATGCGGGCCCAGCCCGAGTCCTCGGCCACGTACCCGCCAGAGCGCCGGCCCACAACGGCCCGGACCAGCGGATCAGGGGGCGGGACGGGCGGAGCTTAGAGTGCCGCGAGAGGATCTCGAAGGACTGCGCAGACGGTGGGAGCTCGAACGCTCCCCGCAGCTCGCGCTGCAGGTCGCCGAGGAGTACCGCCGCGCGGGGCAGCCCGAGCGGGCGCTGGAGGTCCTGAGAGAGGATCTCGCCGCCCACCCGAACCACACCTCGTCGCGGGTCGCGCTCGGCCGCTACCTGTTGGACGCCGGCAGCGCCGGCGAGGCGGCCGAGGCGCTGGAAGACGTCGTGGCGATCGACCCGACTCACCTGGTGGCCAACAAGCTGTTGGTGCGGACCTACACCCGGCTCGGAGACGGCAAGCGCGCGATCGACCGGCTCGACCTCTACGCGCTCTTGAACGAGAGCGATCCCGAGATCGAGGAGCTGCGGCTCGCCGTCGAGGCGACGGCTGCGGCGGCGCCGGCGGAAGGAGAGCTGGAGGAGCCGGCGCCGGCGTCGGCCCCGGTCGGGTCCGCGCCCGAGGTCGCGGCGGAGACCGGGCCGGCGGTCCCGGAAGCGGTCGCCGCCGAGCCGGCGCCGGCCGGGGCGGCCGCCGACCCCTTCCCGGGGCTCTGGGACGGGCTCGACCGCGAGCGCTGGCGGGCGGCGATCGCCGCCGAGGGGCTCTTCGCCGTCGCCGACCGCATCCCCCCGGCCGCGGAGGCGGTGCCCGCGGGGCCGCCCGCGGCCCTCGAGCCGCCCGCCGAGCCCGCCACCGTGACCCTGGCCGAGCTCTATCTCGAGCAGGGGCACCGGACCGAGGCGGAGAGGATCTTCCGCGCGGTGCTGGAGCGCGAGCCCGAGAACGAGGCGGCGCGGCGCGGCCTCCGGCGGCTGGGAGCGGCGGCGGGCGGCCTGACCGCCGCCGAGCTGCTCCGCGGCCGCGGTCTGGACGACGGGGCGGACCCGCGCCAGCGCCGCAAGGCGCTGCTCGAGAGCTATCTCGAGCGCATCCGCAGGGGAGGGGAGTAGGTTGTTCGAGGAGCGATTGAGCGGCATCCGCCGCCGGATCGAGGGGGCGCTGGCGGTCTCGCTGGTGGCCCGCGACGGGATCGCGGTCGAGTCCGAGGTCGCCGACAGCGACCTCGATCTGGAGGTCCTGGCGGCGGAGCTGCTGACCCAGGTGCGGGCCATCGCGGACGACCACCGCGAGCTGTCGGTCGGCGCGGTGCGGCAGTTCTCGATCACCACCGACCGCTACACCCTCATGCTCGGGGCCGTGAGCGAAGACTACTTCCTACTCCTGGTCCTGGGAGAGGACGGCAATTTCGGGCGCGCCCGCTACGAGCTGCGCCGGGCGCCGCTGGAGTTCGCGAAAGACCTGTAGGCACGCGGGCGGCCACAGGCGCCGCGCGCGGCCGAGGAGAACTGGTGCTGACCTTCGAGCAGATCAAAGAGCTGATCGACCTGGTGACCGAGCGCCGGCTGCAAGGCCTCGAGATCGAGAAATCCGGCTTCCGGCTGAAGATCGACGGCCGCGAGGCGTCGAATTCCTCCGCCGCGCCGTTCGCGCCGGCCCCGGCGGCGGCCGCCGCGGCGCCGGCCCCGGAGACCCCGGCGCCGGCCCCCGCAGCGGCCGCGGCCCCGGCGGCCGCGGCGCCGGCCCCGGCGGCGGCCGCCGTCGAGGAGGGGACGCACGTCCTCAAGTCGCCGATCGTCGGCACCTTCTACACGGCGTCGAGCCCGGACGCCGACCCCTACGTCGAGATCGGCGACCGGGTCAAGAAGGGGCAGGTCCTGTGCATCATCGAGGCGATGAAGCTGATGAACGAGATCGAGTCCGACGCCGACGGCACCCTGGTCGAGATCTTCCCCAAGAACGCGCAACCGGTGGAATTCGGCGAGCCGCTCTTCGCCATCCGCACGAGATAGGGCCGGGCTCCGCCGGCCGGAACGAGAGTCGATCGCGGAGCGCGTCGAGTCATGTTCAAGAAGATTCTGATCGCCAATCGCGGCGAGATCGCGCTGCGCGTGATCCAGGCCTGCCGCGAGCTCGGCATCGCCACGGTCGCCGTCCACAGCACCGCGGACCTCGAGAGCCTGCACGTCACCTACGCCGACGAGGGCATCTGCATCGGCCCCCCCCCTTCGTCGCAGAGCTACCTGAACATCTCCAGCATCATCTCCGCGGCGGAGATCACCGGCGCCGACGCCGTCCACCCCGGCTACGGCTTCCTGGCGGAGAACGCGCACTTCGCGGAGGTGCTGGAGGAGTGCCGGCTGACCTGGATCGGACCGCGTCCGGAGAGCATCCGGCTGATGGGCGACAAGTCGAAAGCGCGCCAGACCGCGGCGGCGGCCGGGGTGCCGGTGCTGCCCGGCAGCCGGGAGCCGCTCGTCGACGCCAAGGAGGCGAAGGCGCTGGCGTCGAAGGTCGGCTACCCGGTGATCCTCAAGGCGGCGGCCGGCGGCGGCGGCCGCGGCATGCGCATCGTGCAGGAGGAGAGTGCCCTGGAAGGCCAGTTCGGAACCGCCCGCGAGGAGGCGAGCAAGGCCTTCGGGGACGGCTCCCTCTACCTCGAGAAGTACCTCGTCGAGCCCCGGCACATCGAGTTCCAGGTCTTCGGCGACGCCAACGGCCGGGTGATCCACCTCGGCGAGCGGGAGTGCTCGATCCAGCGCCGGCACCAGAAGCTGATCGAGGAGGCGCCGTCGCCGGCGCTCGGTCCCGAGCTGCGGGCGACGATGGGCGCCGCGGCGGTGAAGCTGGCGCAGGAGGTGGGCTACCAGAACGCGGGCACCATCGAGTTCCTGCTCGATCGCAACGGCGCGTTCTATTTCATGGAGATGAACAC
>JBFJMD010000148.1:0-6279 GCA_041634115.1 Thermoanaerobaculia bacterium
CCGCGTTTCCTGGAAGCGATCGCCGCGCACGGAGAAGGCGGACCGCCCGCGCCGACGGTCTGATCGGGGTCTTTCGTCCCCCGGGCAGGCCGCCGCGGCCCCCGGAGCGCCTCGTCGGACCGACGTGGAGGAAAGTCCGCGGGGCGAAGGGGCGTCGCGCCGGCTCGTCGCCGATCGTCGGTTAGAGTCGGACCCGGGCATGGCGAAACAGAGCGACGCGGTCGAGATTGTGGCCCACCGCGGCGCCGGGCGCGACTTCGACGAGCCGGTGCGCGACCAGGCCCACCGGCCGGCGGCGCCGCCCGAGAACACCCTGCCGGCGATCGAGCTCGGCTGGCGCGAGGCGGCGGCGTGCGAGATCGACGTGCGGCTGACCGGCGACGGGCGGGTCGTCGCCATCCACGACGAGACGACCGGTCGCACCTGCGACCGCGACCTGCCGGTCGCGGGCACCGACCTGGCGACGCTGCAGTCGCTCGACGCGGGAGCGAAGAAGGGCTCGCCCTGGCGCGGCGTCCGGATCCCGGCGCTCTCGGAGGTGCTGGCGGCGATGCCGGAGGGGCGGAGCCTGTGGCTCGACGTCAAGAGCGGTCCGGAGATCGCTCCGGCGCTGGCCGCCGACCTGGGGGCCGCGGCCCGGGGGAGCGACGGGGTCGTCCTGATCAGCTACTGCCTCGAGACGCTGCACGCGGCCAAGGCGCGCCGCCCCGACCTGCGCTGCTACTGGATCGTGCGCTTCCGCGAGCGGGAAGGGGGCCGCTGGACGGTCGCCTGGGCCGAGCGCGCCTCCTCCGGTGCCGCGCTCGAACGGGTCGAGCGGCCGCGGGTGGACTGGGGCGAGCTGGTCGATCGGATGGGGCGGGACGGGAGCGTCGACGGGCTCGACGCGAGCCGGCGCCAGCCGCCGGAGCTCGGCGCGGAGATGGCCCGGGCCGGCATCGCCTGGGGCGCCTGGACGGTCGACACCGGCGACGAGGCCGTCGAGCTCGCCCGCCGCGGCGCCTTCCAGATCACCACCAACTGTCCGACGGACGTCGCCGCCGCCCTTGCCCGCGAGGGAATCGCGACCCGCTAGCCGTCGTCGCGGCCGAGGAGGCGGCCGAGCTTCTTCTTGAGCTCCCCTTCGAGGTCCTTTTTCAGCTCGTCCGTGCGGCGGCGGGCCGCGCCCCCCAAGAGAGCGTCGCGGTCGGGCCGCACCTTCGGACGCTCACGGGTGCCGGTGATCCGCAGCGGCACCACCACGCGGCCGGCCTCGTCGGTCAGCGCGTCGAGGACGGCGGCGGGCACCTCGGCGACGTCGAGCCCGGCGCGCGGCAGGCGCGCCTCGACCTTGAGGTCGAGGCTGCCGTCGAGGCCGAGCTC
Organism: Thermoanaerobaculia bacterium; assembly: GCA_041634115.1. Lineage (GTDB taxonomy): Bacteria > Acidobacteriota > Thermoanaerobaculia > Multivoradales > JAHEKO01 > JBFJMD01. The sequence goes on from JBFJMD010000148.1 coordinate 1,363, forward strand.
CCCGGCCAGGGCGAGGGCGAACTCCGCGGTCACCAGCTCGAAGGGCTCGAAGCGGACGCGGCCCCGGCGGACGGTGAACCGGGCCTCCAGCGGCTCGTAGCGGGAGCCCACGACCACCGGGCGGCCCAGCAGCGCGTCCACCGCGGCGAGGGCGGGCGTCTCCGGCAGCGAGCCGGCGTCCAGGGAGAGCGCACCCTCCCCGTCGAGCCCCGAGCTCTCGGCCCCGGCGCCGCGCGCCTCGAGCGTCAGCCGCGCGGCGCCCAGCCCGCCGCGCCCGGGGACCCCGACCATCGCGTTCGCGTCGAGGGGTTCACCGCGCAGCGTGAAGGTGTAGCGGAAGGGGTCGCGGCCGAGGTCGAGGTCCATCGCGGAGACGAGGAAGCGTCCCTCGACCGTCTCGAAGCGGAGCTCTTCGACCCGCAGGTGACCGTCCTCGAAGCGCACCCTGCCCTCGGCGCCGGTGGCGCGGGTCTCGCCGACGACGACTTCGTCGGCGCGCAGGGAGCCGGCCGCGGCCAGGCCCCGGAGGCCGCCGGGCGCCTCGCGGTCGAGACCGAGATCGCGGAGGGCGACGTCGAATCCCCGGATCTCGGCCGGTCCGCCCTCGCCGACGATCGACAGGCTGCCGTCCACGAGTCGGATCTCGCCGATCCGGATCGTCAGCGGCAGGCGGCCGCCCTCGCCGGCTTCGGCGGCGGAAGCGGTCGCACCCTCTCCCGGCGCCCGAGCGACATCCCGGTCCCTGCCCCCGCGGCCCCTCTTTTCCGCCGCCGGGGCGGTTCCGCTCGGCCCCATCACGATCCGCGGCCGCTCGACCACGACGCGCTCGAACTGCAGCTCGCGCCGGAGCAGCGGCGCGAGGCGGTGCCGGAAGACGAGCGCTTCCGCCCCGACCGCGATCGGCCCGCCCGGAAGCTCGCCCTCCGCGGCGATCCCGCCCAGCTCGAGGCCGCGCAGGAGGTTGAGCCGGAAGCTCTCGGCCCGGATCCGCACGCCGCTCTCGTCGGCGACGCGGTCGAGGAGCGCCCGGCCGAGCCGCGGGGAGTCGAAGTCGACGAAGAGGAGGACGCCCGCGAGGAGGACGAGGGCCGCGAGCGCGACGGCCGGGACGAGAAGTAGCCGGCGGCGTGGAGACGGCAGGCTGGACACCCGGACGCGGCCGCGTGAGGTCAGGCGAGAAGCGTCCGCAGCGCCAGCACGATGGCCACGCCCACGTAGTGGAGCGCCAGGGACGCGGCGAGGCTGCCGGAGCGCTCCCGGGCCATCCCGGCCGCCGCCCCGAAGGCGAGCGCTCCGGCGGCCGCGAGGGCGGTCGGGAGGTCGGGCCAGAGCAGGTGCGCCGACGACAGCTCCGGCCGCCAGACCGGCAGCGTGGCGACCGCGTAGAGGGCCGCCGAGATCCCCGACGGCCAGGACAAGAACCACCGTCCCCGCGACTGCAGGATGCTGAAGTTGCGCACCAGCACCCCGTGGGCGAGGCCGCGAAAGACCGCTTCGGCCAGCATCGGAAAGAGGAGCAGGGCGGGGAGCGCCCCGAGATCGAGCCGCAGGCCGGCCGGATCGTGGCTGCCGACCACCCACACCCCGCCGGCCACCGCGCCCAGGGCGGCGATCGGCGCCGTGCGCAGCCAGTCGGTGCCGGCCGGGAGCTGGAGGCCGTAGAGCCGCCGCCGCCGCCCGCTGGAGAGCACCGCGAGCAGCACGACCCCCAGCGCCAGGCCGCCGAGCGCCAGGCGGAGGTGGGCGTCGAGCCCGGTCAAGGTGCCCAGGTCCTGCCAGCGGCCGGCGAGCCAGGCGACGACCATGGTGATCGCGGCGAGCGCCGCCGCCAGGGCGGTGGCCCCCAGCCGCACCTTCAGGGCCGGCGGCCGGTAGGCGAGGCGGCAGGCGGAGGCGATCTCGCGCGGCGTCAGATCGGTGCCGGTCGCGCGCGGCGAGCCGCCGATCTCCCCGGAGCCGCCCCAGCGGTTCTGCGCGCCGCCGCCGCGGACCGCGGAGTCGAGGACGTTGAGCTTCCGGTACGCGGCCTCGAGGTTGACCGGCAGGAAGGTGTCGACCTGGCGCAGCGTGTAGACCCGCTCCGCCTTCTGCAGCACCAGCACCCCGAGCCGCTTGCCGTAGAGTCGCTTCAGCTCCTGCTCGGTCTCGTAGATGCCACCGTCGCAGCGGCAGACGACGACGATGCGCTGATCGCTCAGCTCCTCGCGCGCCAGCTCCTCGATGCCGCGGAACTCCTCGAAGAAGTCGCGCGGGTAGATCAGGTGGTCCACCATCGCGAGCTGGGCGACGGTGTGCTCGACGATGTCGGTCTCGGCCCAGCGCCCGTCGCTCTTGAGCTCGACCTCGCCGCGCCGCAGCGACTCGAGCTTCTCGAACGTCGCCTCCAGGTGGTCGTCCGGGAAGCCGCTGAACTCGCGGTACTCCAGGCCGTGCGAATCGATCAGCCCCTCCAGACGGACCAGCGCGATGACCTCCTTGCGCAGCTCCGGATTGGTCTTGCCGAGGTGGACGGCGTTGAGCAGCACCCAGATGGCGAGCAGGGTGTCGAGGTCGGGCTCGTTGGCCCAGATCGTCCACGAGCGCTCGCGCAGGTCGAGGCCGCGCATCACCAGCACCAGGGCCTGCTCGCAGGTGGCGAGCGTGAAGCGGCGCACGCACCCCTCGTGGTGATCCAGGTTGTAGACCTGGCGCTCGAGGTCCAGGAAGGGCTCCCCCTGGGCGGCGCCGTCGAGGAAGATGGTCCCCTCGGGGAACTTGCGCGCCGCCGCGGCGGTGGTCGAGAACTTGCGGTCGAGGCGCACCTTGACCTCGGGGGCCTCGAGGCAGGTCAGGTAGCGGCCGTCGTCGTCCTCGCGGACGTGGTAGCGCACCGGCAGGGCGGGGACCCGCTCGCGGTGGCCGGCGGGCCGGAAGGGCAGCCCGACGGGCCTCAGCTCGGCGGTCTCTGTCGTGCCGGAGTCCGGTGCCGCGCCGCTCTCGTCGGAGGCACCGCTACTGTGAGGGTCGGGTTCCATGGATCCGAGACTGCCCTGGTCGGATGGAACCTCGTATTCTACCAGGACCGCCGCTCCCCCCGCCCGGGCCGTCCCCCGAAGCCGCGTATCCTCAGTCGGACGTGGGGTCGAGGGCCCGCTCCAGGCACAACCGCCCGGCGGGCGCGAAACCCTCGCTCTTGAAGAACTTCAGCAGCGCGAAGTCGTCCCACGGCACCTCGGTGCGCAGCGCCGAGATCCGCAGCGCCCCCAGGTTGAGGCGGAGCTGGCGCATGAGCGCCTTGCCCACGTGCCGCGAGCGCAGCTCGGGCCGCACCCCGATCGCGTCGATCGAGGCGCTGGGCTCGAGCAGGCCGTACTCGCCGTAGTAGAGGGTGGCGACCACGAAGCCGGCCACGACCCCCTCCAGCTCGGCGGTGAGCGAGACCCGGACCGCGGTGTCGGCGAGCGCCTGCTCCAGCATCGGCTCGAAGTAGCGGGGCCGTCGCCGGCCGGTGGCGGCGGCGTCGATCGCGACGACCGCTTCGAGGTCCTCGGGCCGCATCGTGCGCACCAGCACCGCGTCGGTCTCCAGGGTGCCGGGCTCGACCGTTTGCGGGGCCATCGTCGTCTTGCCTCCTTTCGCTCAGCCGACCGTCGCCGACCTCTCGGGCTCGGCGGGGTGGGGCGCGTCCGGCCGGCTCGCGCCGCGCCGCTCGAGCGCCCGGTGCCGGAAGGCGCCCCAGAGGGCGGCGCCCAGGGCGCCGGCGTAAATCGAGTGCGGGTGGGTGTGGACGCTCATCGTCAAACCGTCCTCGGCGACCTTCTCCCGCATCGCCTCGGCGAGGCCGGCGTCGGCGGCGAGTCCGCCGGTGACCAGGACGTCGCCCTCCGCGCCGATCGCCCGCAGCAGCTTCACGTAGCGTCCGGCCATCGACTCGTGGATGCCCTTCAGGATGTCCGCGGTCTGAATCCCGCGGCTCACCATGTTGATCACGTCGGTCTCGGCCAGCACGGCGCAGATGCTGCTCACCGGCTCCGGCCGCCGGGCCTTGCAGGAGAGCGGCCCGACGTCCTCCAGGGTGACCCCGAGGTAGCGGGCGACGTTCTCCAGGAACTGGCCGGAGCCGGAGGCGCACTGGCTGGTCATCCGGTAGGCGAGGACGCGGCTGCGGGCGTCGATCCGCATCGCCCGCGCGTGCAGCGCCCCGACGTCGAGGACCGCGCGCGCCGCCGGCAGCAAGAAGACGGCGCCGCGGGCGTGGGTGGTCATGCCGTAGAAGTGGCCGCGGCGGAACTCGACCAGCTCCCCCTCGCCGGTGCTCGCGGCGTAGGCGACGTCCGCGGCCGCCACCCCCGCCTCCTCGAGGGCCAGCGGGTAGGCCTCGCCGATCACCTTCTTCAGGTCGCGGCGGCGGATGCGGTCGGCGCGCAGCGCCAGCACCTCGGCGCTCCGGTCGTCGGGCGAGCGGAGGACCGCGACCTTGACGGCGCTCGAGCCGACGTCGACGCCGGCGGTGACCAGGTCGTCCGTCATGCCGCGAGCCGCTCGCTGCGGCGGGCGAACCAGGCGGCGCCCAGCGCCCCGGTGTAGATCGACTCGGGGGAGATGTTCAGGGTGCGCTCGCCGTAGTTCTCGCGCACCAGCTCCTCCAGCGCCGCCACCGCCGCGGGGTTGCGGGCGACGCCGCCGGTGAAGGTGAACTCCTCGGAGATGCCGCCCGAGCGCGCCAGCAGCGACATCGCGCGCAGCACGATCGCCCGGTGCAGCCCGGCCAGGATGTCCTCGCGGCGCTGGCCGAGCGACAGGCGCTCGCGCAGCTCCGCCCCGGCGAAGACCGTGCAGGTGCTGTTGATCTTGACCCGGCAGGTGCTCTGCTCGGCGAGCGGCCCGAGCTCGTGGACGCCGAGGTTCATCTCGTCGGCGATGTAGCCCAAGTAGCGG